>CAZQBB010000013.1:0-9372 GCA_964591915.1 uncultured archaeon | reverse complement strand
AGTACTGGATAAAGGTTACTGATATTAATGGAACACCTGTTCAAGGAGCTACGATATGTCAAGATGAGTTAGTACAAGAACCAGGAATGAACGTGATAAAATCTTGGGAGAATTGTCAAGTGAATGATACGACTGATTCAAGAGGTGAAATGATCGGAAGCATCACTGCTCCTGGATTCTCTGGTGATTTCTCTCTTCATTTAAGAATAATAAACGGTTCTCTTTCGCAGAAGATAGACAGATGGTTCGCAATAAGGTACATAAAGGAGAAGATAATCCTTCCGAAAGATTCATTCTTCGATAACGAGGACATAAGCTTCAACGTTTCTGTTAGGGATGGGATGACTGATGATCCTATTGAGAATGCACTAGTTGATGTTCACATAATGCCTGACATAATGAAAGAAGGGCAACCATTCGTGGAAATCCATCTCAATAATACAACAGATGCTTCGGGAATTGCATACTTTACTCTACCGAAAGAGAATACGACTTCAAACAACTATAAAGTAGTAGCACATGTTTGTTTAGAAGGGAAGGGTTGTGTAGATATTCCCAAATCATTCACTGTTAGGTTCTTTAACACAACCGTAACTGGAATCCAGAAGGAATATACTCAAGGAGATAATGTTACGATAAAGATTCATTCTCAGAACGCTACTGGTCAACCTCTTAGTAATGCAGACATAACTGCAGTCCTAGTTAAACCTATGTTCGGACCAGGAGAGAATGAAAGCTTTGTGAGTAAAGAGTATAAGGGTAAATTGAACGGTACTGGAGATCTTGAATTCAACTTAACCATAAACAGTAGTCATTACGGTATAACTCTTGCGATGATAGAGATAAACTCTTCTGGTAAAGTCGATGAAGAAAGTTACGTGTTCATTACTCACAAGTCCGGTGTGAATATCAACATACAAATGCCGCAAATTGTGTCTCCTGGTGAACTGGTGGATGTTAATGTCAGTGTTAGTGGTGCCCCAGAATTAGCGGTAGCTCCTCCACTCCCGACTATGGAAAAAGTTGGTGAGAGCATACCAGAATCTCAGATGATGAGTATGGGAGAAGAATTCATAAGCTTTTTGGAATCGCCAATTTTCTTGAATTCAACAGGTCAAGTTCATATGAAGATATTGGCTCCAGACAGACCAGGAAAGTACACGACGATGATAATGTTCCTCGAGAAAGGATCAGATTGGTACGGGCCAGAAAGTATGTACGAAGTTACTTTCAACGATTATGAGGTTCAATAGGTGAAAGAATGAAGAAAATTTTGTTTGTGTTTGCATTCATGCTGATTTTGTTGATGGTTGGAAACGCAGAAGCTATAACTTGTACTGCTACTCCTTCCTCGACAACGATAGATTTAGGATCTTCAAAAAAAGTTACTATAAGCTGTACTGACTGGGGAGCGTCACTAGCGTTACTGTTGAGCCTACTCAGTACAATGAAAACTGTTTGAGCCTGGATAAAAGCTCTGATACGATCACACAAGGAACGACCAAAGACTTCACGATAACAGCAACGAGTATGGCGTGTAATCCAAGCATCGATGATAGGACTATAGTGTGGAAGTTTACTCCTAGCACAGGAAGCGTTCCTTCTAAGTCTACTGTGGTGAGTATTCAGTCAGGCTTGACTATAACTGCAAGCTTTAAACAAGCTCCTTACTCAGCTTCTCCTGGAAGCCAAGTAACGATAATCTTGGAAGTCTCGACAGCTGCAAATGAAGACATAAACAGCATAAACATAGATATGAGTGGGTCTGACTCTGCTTTAGGCTTGACTGACAAGCAAATAAGTAAGATAGCTGCTTCTCAAGGAGAAAAAACTCAGCAAGTCAGTTGGACGGTAACTGCTCCTTCTCAGGGAACTTATACTATAAGCGCAGTCGTTACTTCCCAGAACGCTGATTCTGATACTGCAAGTACATACTTGATTTCTTCTGCTGGAGGAACTTCGACCACAACAACCATAGGTGGAGGTCTAGGTGGTGGAGGAGGAATTACGACGACGATACCGAAGAGGGAGGAGGCAAAGATTAGAGTGAACAGGACGAGAGGAAGAGCTAACATAACGATTCCTAGCATAGCAGCAGGAAAGATGGCTAACGTAACCATCGAGAAAACTGAGGAGATGGACATAACTTACATAAGCATTCATGTGAAGAATTCTGTTAACGACATAAAGATTCTGATAAAGAAACTTCCTGGTAAGCCTGCTTCTGTGATTCATGAGCTAACAGGAAAGGTTTATCATTACATCCAGATAGACAAGGAGAACATCACTGATGCTGATATAAACAAGACTTTGATAAAGTTCAAGGTAGAAAAATCATGGATTTCCTCCAATAGAATAAACGTCTCGACCATAGCTTTAAACAGATACACGAATAAATGGGAAAAATTGCCTACTCGTAAGATAAGTGAAGATGCAACCGATGTTTATTTCGAGGCTGAATCTCCTGGTTTGTCTGTCTTCGCTATAACCGGTGAGGAAATAAAAGGAGTGACTACAACTATTACTACAACGACAACTACAATACCTACCTACAAAAAAGTTTCAAACAGGATCTGGATCGTTGTGGGAGCGTTGATAGTCTTTGCTATAATCGCATTCTTCCTCTGGAGATACTTGAAACCTACTCAATCAAAGTATCAATTCAAGCCTCTAATTCAAAGTTGAATATTCTTTAATCGAATTGATGATCATGAGGATGGTTTTGATTCTGGTCTTTTTGGTGGCTCTAGTTGCTTCGGTCTTGATTACTCTCACTTCAACCCATAAAAAGGCTCAAGAAATCCCGGAAGAGAGGTATTGTTTGAGGGATGAAGATTGTGTTCCTGCTCAGTGTTGTCATCCTACAGATTGTGTGAACATAGCTTACAAACCGAATTGTAAAGGAATTCTTTGCACGTTAGAATGTAGACCAGGAACGATGGATTGTGGTCAAGGTCATTGTGCTTGTGTTGATAATGAGTGTAAAGCGATAATCCAGAGTTAAGAATTAACCAGAAATTTAATTTCTTCCCGGAGAATAATTAATTATGATGAAGAGACTCCTCTTGATGATGTTGATAATATTAATCCTTTCTATGCCGAAGATTCTTTCTTTCACAGGTTTCTTCGTCAAAGTGAAGCATGAATCGAGCAAACTTGAACCGAGGTTGAGAGAACTTGCAATTTCCAACCCAAAAGAAAAAATTAGGGCTGTAATTTGGTTCGAGAAGAAACCATCTTTACCCCAAGGAAAAATTATACATAAATTCAAATCGATACCTGCTGTAGTCGTTTACGCTACTCCTAAAGAGTTGGAAGAGATTGGAAGGTCAAAGAATGTAAAGAAGATAGTTATGGATAGAAAATTGTATGCTTTAAGAGATGTTTCGATTCCTTTGGTAAGAGCGAATTTAGCTTATTCTGAGTTTGGAGTGAATGGAACAGGAATAAACGTTTCTGTAGTCGATAGCGGAGTTTTCAATCATTCGGAGTTTCAAAATCCTAACAGGATTATACTACAGAAATGTTATTGTTGTGATTCCCCTCCTTTGTGTGGAGATTCTAACTCCGGTTGTTGTCCTGATGGAACTGCCATAGATGAGAATGCTACTGACGATAACGGGCATGGAACTCATTGTGCTGGAATTGCGGCTGGAAACCTTGGAGTCGCTAATGGAACGAACATAATAGCAGTCAAAGTTCTCGATTCCAACGGAGGAGGCTATGATTCTGATGTCGCAAAAGGGATTGAATGGGCATTCTTGAACGGAGCTAACGTTATCTCTTTAAGTTTAGGAGGTTGCGTGAATGCAACGATAGATGGCAGTAGTTGCTACGACGAATGTTATGATTCTCCTAGTGCTACGATGGTTGAGAATGCTGTGAGGAATGGGACTGTAGTTATAGCAGCTGCTGGAAATTGTGGACCAGGAGGAAGTCCAGGTCAATGTCCTGAAGGAGCGAGAGACTCTTACACGATCTCAACTCCTGGTTGTGCCAAGAACGTTATAACAGTAGGAGCAAGCGATGATGGGGATGCAATAGCTAGCTTTTCTTCAAGAGGACCTACTGATGTTGATAACAGGACTAAACCTGATTTAACTGCTCCTGGAGTGAACATAAACTCAACTCTTAACTCAACAAACGGGTATGGAATCATCTCTGGGACTTCTCAAGCTACTCCACATGTTGCTGGAGTTGTTGCTCTGCTCATGCAGAAGTTTAATGAAAGTCATGGTTATTTACCTGAACCTGGAAGGGTTAAAGCAATCTTGTTAGCTTCAGTTAACACGACAGGAATGAATTCAGCTGGTTATGAGGAGAGGAATAACGTCTTCGGTTCTGGAAGAGTCGATGCTTACGAGGCTTTGAGGATAATGGATTTTGTTAAGAACGATACGATAAGTCAAGGAGAAATGCATGTTTATAAGTTGAACGTTAGTGGCGACACAAAAGTTAGTTTAGTTTGGGTTGAGAATGAGAGCACTTACAATGACCTTGATTTGATGATCGGAAATTCGACGAACAATTTTACTTCTCCAACAAGCCAGAATGATACAGTGGAAGAAGTTTTTCTCTATAATCCAATTCCTGGTTTATGGAATGTTTATGTGAACGGGACGAGTGTTTCTAGTTCTCAAGAGTATTATTTAGCATCTAACATGCAAATCTTTTCTGAATTTCCACAGATAGCTGTCGAATCTCCTCTCAACAAGAGTTACAACTTTGCTCAACTAGATTTCAACATGAGTGTGGATAGAACTTTGAGTAGTGCATGGGTTTTGGTTAATGGAACGAATTATACTTTAGCTAACGATACTCTATACCATTATTATAATGTTACTGTTCCGGCTTTGAGTGAAGGGTTTCATAACGCAACTTTTTATGCGAATTCTTCTGACGGGATGAATCAAACTACTGTTTACTTTACTGTTGACTTAACTCCTCCTATAATAACGATTGAATCACCGATTTCTAGCGAGATCATGAACTATTCGAATAATGAGGTTTGGTTTAACCTTTCTACCGATGAAAATTGTGATGTTGGTCTATTCTCTCTTGATGCTGGTTTGAACGAGAGCTTGAATAAACTGAATTCAACTTATTTCTTTAACTTATCATGGATTCCTGAAGGCTTTCATAACGTTACTTTTTACTTGAACGATTCTGCTGGCAATTGGAATTCGAGTGTTTTAAATTTTTCAGTGATGATTAAACCGAACATAAGTGATGGAAGTATAGATAAACCATTAATTTTAAGGAATGAAACAGTCAACGTTTCTGCTTTGGTGAGCGATGAGAATTTAGATAAGGTTTGGTTGAACATAACTTGGCCTGACGGAATGAAAGATTCTAGAAGCATGAAAAATTCATCTTCTCTTTATTTCTATGAGTTCAACGAAACCTCAAAGAACGGAACTTATTCCTTGATCATCTTCGCTAACGATTCTTATGCAAATAAAGCAAACGTAAGTTTAAGGTTTGAAGTCGGAAAAACGATAAACTTTTCTTGTGAGTTGAACAATGGAAGTTCTCTGATGAACGCTTCAGTTAAAGTTTATTATAATGGGACGAGTAAGCTAAGGAATGAAAGCACGAATTCAAGCTTTGAGTTCTTGATTCCTTCTGGTTTCTGGGATTTGAACTTGAACACTTCCTCTCTTAACGTGAGTCTGTTCAAAGTTAATTTGACTCAGAATGAAAGCAGGAGCATTAGGATTAACGATGATGTCAACTTGAATCAAATAAGCGAAGGTGTGAAGGCTATAAAGACTGTTGCTTTAAAGTTTCTCAATTTCAGTTTTGAAGAAGCAAACTTATTCTTCACTTTCAATTCAAGCTTAGTGAGCAATGCTAGCAATTTAGAAGTTTATGAATGCAGCGATTGGAATTTCTCAAATTCAAGTTGTGAGACAAGCTGGATCAATGATTCCTCTAGCTTAAGCTTTAACTCAAGCATAAGTGAAAACAACGTTTCGATAATAACTTCTAACTTCTCTGCTTTCTCTCTGGGTGAAGCAACTACTTCAACTACATCTTCAACAACTACCTCAACCACAACCACGATTCCAGGAGGGAGTCAAGTAAGTCAAGCTCCTGCCACTTCAGTAGCGACAACTTCGGTTCAAGAAACGACATCGAGCGTTGAAACTACTTCAACAGCTCCTCCGACAACTTCTTCTGCTCCTTCAACTTCTTCCTCAACAACCTCGGTTGTTCAAGAGAAAAGAAGAGTGAGTAAGTATTTTCTCTTCCTACCGGTCATCCTGCTTTTAGTCGCTGTAATACTCTGGCTCAAGTATGCAAAGACAAAACCGAGTTTGAATCATGAAATGAACATCAACAGACTTTCTCAACAAGACTTGAATTCACATAAATCGGAGTTTTAGTCCTGACAGCTATTGCAATAGCATCACTCGGTCTAGAATCTAAGATTAGTAAATGATTCCATTTCTGCAAGTAAACCTTAGCATAATAAGTGTTTTCTTTGAGTTGAGTTATCTTGACTTGAATCGGTTTGATCCCAAAACTTTCTAAGATGTTCACTAGAGTATCATGAGTTAATGGTCTAAAACTTCTTTTTCCGGATAAGCCTTGGGATATGGAGTAAGCTTGTTGAGGGGAGATGTAGAAAGTGAGTTGAGAACAATCTCCTGAGAGTTGAATGGCTGATAAATTCTCGGAAGTTGCTAACTTGCTCACTCTCATTCGGATGAAGCCTTGAGTTGAGAGGATTTTTTTCATTCTTGAGGAGAGATAAGAATAAGAGAAGATGATAAGGATTGCTATCAGTAAGATGAGTAGGAAGGAGAAGAATCTTAATCTTTCTTTGAGTCTCTTTTTCTTCTTCATGTTTTAAGTTTTAGCGTTAGAACTTAAATGTACTGTTTTTGGTACGATATTTTACTTTTCCAATTTTTCTTGGATAATACTCCATAAAAAATTTATTTCCTCAAGATCAAATGTTTAACGTGAATCCTAGAGTGATAATTCAAAAGTATGATAACCTTAAGAAATACTATCCTGAGTTGACGAATGAAGAGCTACGAAAGATAGAAGAGCTAGAGAGTTTACTGAAGGATGGAGGGGAAAAGCGTTCTTTTTTCTTTAAAAGGAAAGAAGATCTTGAGAGAAAAAGAATATGGATAATCGAAAGAGCTACCGACATACTTTATGAATTGTTAAGAGAGGAAAGAGCTTATAAGAATAGAGATCATAAGCTTGAAATCTTGACGGAGTTTCCTCCTGATGTTTATCTTTCAAGGATTAACCCTTGAATTAAACTTCTCTAAGATTTCTTTTACAGCTTGAACGACGATTTCGTTGTTTTTAGGAGTTGAAGTTGTAAACTTAACGAAATTATCCTTAAGCCCTTCCTGTTTTGCAACTTTTATCAGTATTTTTCTTCTTTTCATTTCTTCAGAGAATTCTTCACTGTTCATAGGAATCTTTGCCAAGAAGAAATAAGTCTCAGACGGATAAGTTTTTATCCCTAACTTCTCTAAAGATTTAGCTAATTTTTTCCTCCATTGCTTTAACTTCTTAACTCTTTCTTTTATTTTTTTATCGTTCTTTAAAACAGCAATAGCAGCTGCTTCACTGGCTCTGGCTAGAGGAACAGGATCGTTATGTTCATCCATGTATTTTGCCCACTTCTTTGGTAAGATACTATAACCAACCCTGAAACCGGCAAGACTAAAACCTTTTGAAAAAGTTCTAGTGATGATCACGTTGTCGTAGATCGTGGGAAGATCGACAGCTGGTTTTCCCCCGAACTCTATGAAAGCCTCATCGATCAAGAACATAGTCTTTGGGTTGTCTTCAACCAACTCTAAAGAATCTTTTATGTTGAATATCCCGCCAGTGGGGTTGTTTGGGTTGACTATAGGCATTAGAGTAGTTCCTCTCGGAATTCTTACTTCTGAGAGGTCCATCTGGAAATTCCTTTCTTCTCTTAAGTAAGTGAAGGTTTTCTTCTTTGCCGTTTTCTCGAAAATCATCCATGTAGGGGTTATGATATGGACCTTCTTTCCAAAGATGGAGAGGAGTTCTCTAACTATCAACTCTGAACCTGCGTTTATGTGGATGTAGTCTACAGGAACGTCTATGTAGTTTGAAATCTCTTCTTTTAGTAGCATGGAATATGGTTCTGTGTAGAGGTTGCTCCTCTTGAGTTCTTTCTTGGCAGCTTCTATAGCTTCTTTGATCGGTGGGAGAGGGTTCTCGCAGAAAGTAAGGTTTATACCTTCAAAGATTCTCGTGCCTTTTTCTTCGATTCCCATAACAATCCTAGTATAATATTTTATCGGCTGTGAAATTAAGGTTTACTGAATGGCCAAGATTCAGAATCGTTATCATGGATGTTATATCTCTATTATTTTCCCGACTCCACTCTCGATATAATCGTCTTCGTATTCTTCCTCGAATAAAGCTCTAGCTCTATCCCCAGAGCAATGGCATGGAGCAACTTTTTTTACGTCAAGCTGTCTAAACTCTTCTACGATACTTTTTAATTCACTCTCACTAGCTCCACCTAAGTGGAATCCTCCTAGAACAAGATAAACGTTTTTATCGAGCAACTCCTTAGCTTTTCTGACGATGTTAACGATACCTGGATGAGCACATCCGGTAATCACAACCAATCCTTTGTCTGTGTTGATGATTAAAGATTGTTCTTTTATCCATGTCCCAAGTTCGCCTGTAGAATAAATACCATCCGATATCTTGGTTGGTCCAGAAACGTCTACGAGATCAGCTCCTGCTGATTCTATTCTTTCCCTGAAAGAATCTGGGAAAGAGCTTGGGATGTAAACGGTAACATTGCTGTTCTTCTCCAGAAATCCTGATAGTCCGCCGACATGATCTCCATGGATGTGGGATAGAACGACAAGACCAATGTTTTTTGGTTCTATTCCTAGAAGTTTCATGTTACTCAAAAGGGTTCCAGGATCCCCGCCAGTATCGAACAGAAGAGTTTTATTCTCTAGTTCAACTAAACAAGAGAAACCCCAAGCTGTTTTTAATCTTTTGTCGTATTCGTTGTTATCGTAGAGTATGGTTATCCTCAGATTATGTACGGAAACGTTATCAACCATTTCTTTTTTCCTCTCCCAAACTTCTGTTGAAGTATATAGGGAGGAATAGATTAATAATAAGAGTAGGATCATTCCGGATATCAAGATGATTTTTTCCATCGTACTCTACTTTTATTCTTCAGGTTTTTAAATTAGATTCAAGTTTATTAAAAAGTTAATCGATTTTTACTTGAGAAAATTTACGTTTTGATAGAACAAAATTTTCTATTTGTTACTACTGATGAGTATAAAAATTTTATCTTTTATAAAAATGGTAGATGTTTAAGAAAAAGAGCCT
>CAZQBB010000012.1:0-9381 GCA_964591915.1 uncultured archaeon | reverse complement strand
ATAAAACTAATCCTGATAGCGATGGGAGTAAAAGTTTAGCTTATTTTAGATTCGATTTCATTTCTTCCTTGGAACCCTTCATAAAGTTTTTCGTTTATGACTAGGGAAGGAACTTGCTTGATCCCGTAAATACTCTTAAGAGTGTTCAAAGCAGGAGTATCCAAATCAAAATCGAACGCATAGATGACCAAAGAATCAGAATGCTTGGAGTAGAGGTAATCTAGAACATAACCTTGAGATTCACATGTGCTAGCGTTCTTCTCGTTCGAGTAAAAGTAGAGGATTATGTTCCAGTTCTTTTCACATTCTTCCTTTGCTCTTTTGACAAGAAGCCATTGTCTTATCGAGAGTAGAGTGTATTCTTTCTTAAGAGGAAGTAATTTCGGATCTTTCTTCCCGAACTTGTGTTCTAAGTAATCCAGTTCTTGCCCTAGTCTTATCTTATCCTTCGTCAAACTGAATATGTCAACATCACATATCTTCTTGGAGATCAATTCACTCTGCAGATCAAGACTTAAGATATAAGTTCTCATGTCTCTTTCTCTTTCTTGGAATTCACTAAATCTTAATTCTGTGATAGTTTGACCGATTATTATTCCTATTAGAAAAACAAGAGTTACGAAAGTGAAAGTTGAAAAATATCTTGTCTTGCTAATTTTTCTCATAAATTTCATATAAATCCTAGGCTTAAGTAATTACTCCTTACCATCTTGGCCTTCTTCTTGACAAAAAATATACTAGACCTAAAAATTGGAATAGAATGAGAATCCATCCGTAGATTATGGTGTAAGCTAAAAATTCAAGTTTAAACTTTCCTTTCTTCAGAGATTTTTTTGCTAGAGCATAAGTTGTTAAACCAACTAGAAAAAGTATAACAAAGAGGAAAACTCTCGTCGAGAGAAGTGTATCGATTATCTCATCTAATCGAATACTTGAAATGATGTAAGAAAAATCATAGCCTATCAAAGAGAAGAGATATAACGAATGAAAAACATTCCATAGAATTAAAGCTGAATAGTATACGAGCAGGATTATGGATAAACCCATACCTACTGCCATGACCGGAAGGAAGAAGATTCCCAGATCTCCGTACCTTAAACCGAACATAAAACTATACTTCTTCAAATTCTCTAATGTTCCGTAATTCCATCTTATTCTTTGTCTCATGAGATCTTTGAAAGTTTTCGGTACTATAGTATAAACACAAGTATCGAGAGCATAAGCTATTCTATAATTCTTTGATTGAATCCTCATTCCCATCTCTAGATCCTCAGTTAAATTATTTTCATCAAAGCCTCCATACTTCTTGAAAAATCTTTTTCTGTATAGGCTCGCTCCAGGGGCAACGTTAAGAGAATGAATGAAAGTTGATAGTTTCCTTATGAATGAGACGATAGCATACTCTACTACTTGCATTTTCTCTATTAAACTCTTTGGTTTCCACACACTCAAGACGGGAACAACAGACATAATCCTTGGATCTTCAAAGTAACCAACCATCTTCTTTAGCACATCTTTCTTAGGAAAACAATCGGCATCTAAAGTAAGAATGAAATCATTAGAACACTTTTTTATTCCAAAGTTCAGAGCTGATGCCTTTCCTTCCCTCTTCTTCTTGAAGACTTTTATCGTTTTGCTTTCGTACTTTTTTGCTATCTCATAAGTTCTATCTGTTGAACCATCATCGACCACTATGATTTCTAACTTATTCCTCGGATAATCCAAATTTAAAACCGATCTTATGGTTCTTTCTATGACTCTCTCTTCATTATGAGCAGGAATTATCACAGAAATTCTTGGAAGTTTCTTTCCTCTAGGGCTCTTTAATTTTTTTCTCGTTTCCATGAACATCAAAAGATAAAAAACTGAAACGAATAGACCAAAATAACAAACAACGTATAATAATCCTGTCTCAAAAGTTATCATACTAATAAAGTTATGGTTTAAAGTAATAAAATTAGAGTAAACTCAAGTTTCCGGTTATCCTGTCTATTTTCTCTTCTTCATCGGGTCCAATCCCTAAAGCAGTCATAGTTCCCGGTTCAAGCTCTGTTAAACCTGCATCCTCCACCAAGAAGCACGGGATTTTCTCTTTCTTTGCTTTTTCATAGAGATGAATCATCTCTTCTTTCGAATTCACACCAACTATCACTTTTTTCTCTCCTTCCTGTTCCCATCTTCGAATCTTCGGTTTTCTTGCTTTCTTGAAAGCTCCTAATGAGGCATGACAAGCTTGAGCCACTATCTTTCCAACGCTCATCCCTAAATCTCTTCTGATAATTATCACTTGCTTGTACATTCTTTTAACCTATGTATCTCAACTCTTCTCTTGGGGCTTCTTTCTTAGGTATTATCCTAGGAAAGATCAGAGGGGGAGGTAGTTGCATGTTCTCTGAGAGGTTTATTCCTATAATTAAACATTTCCTGAAGAGAAAATTCTTTATCTCCATATCGACTTCTTTCGGAAATTTCTTCTCTTTCTCCCAAGTTTTTATTACTTTTTTCATGTTTTTTCCGTAGTAGAAGACATTTCCTTCGATTTTTATTTCAGCTACCTTAGGTTCGTACTTAGTAATGAATTCGAACTGGATACTCAACGGCTTTTCCCTCCTTAAAAAACCAGATTTCGATTTACTCACAGAGACTATTTTTGGAGAAGAATTTATGTCTATCCTTCCTCGCGGTATGCTTTTTCTTTCAGCACTTATAGATCTTATACTAAACCCTATTATCATTCGATCCACTGTTCAATTATTTACTCTCTGGCGTTAAAATAATAACCTCTCGAATTTATAATTTTTATCATGAAAAAAGTGATCTTCGTAATTCCTCAGAGAAACTTTAATGATAAAGAGTATTCGAGAACTAAAGAAGTTCTGGAAGCAAATCTGGTTAAAGTAGAGGTTTCCAGTATAACAGAAGATGAATGCGTAGGAATGTACGGTCTCAAGGTGAAACCAGAGAAAAGTGTGAGAGAAATAAGAGTAGAAGAATATGATGCACTCGTGATGATAGGCGGATCTGGTTCACCTAAACTCATGGATTACCCAGAGGTTTTAAACATAATATCTGAATTTAACAGAAGAAAGAAAATAATAGCAGCAATATGCCTTGCTCCAGTTATTCTCGCTAAAACAGGAATCTTAAAAGGTGTAATGGTAACAGTATTCCCGGTAGACTGGGCTATAGCATCGTTGAAAGAAGGAGGAGCTCACTACTCTGATAAGCACGTGATAGTGGACGGAAACATAATAACCGCAGACGGTCCTGATTCAGCAGAAAAATTTGCTGTCGAGATAGTTAAAGAACTGAAGAAAATTTAAGCTTAGAATCTCATTATAAATAAGTGGTATGAATGAGGGTGATGGTTCCTTTAGCAAACGGTTTTGAAGAGATAGAGGCATTAACTATAATAGATGTTTTAAGAAGAGCAGGGATTCAAACAGATACGATAGGAGTGATAGGTTCTTTCATAGAGAGCAAGCATGGAATAAGGGTTATGGTCGATAAGAGACTGAATGAAGTAAACGAAGATAATTACGATGCTATAATCCTTCCCGGGGGATATCCTGGTTATGAGAACTTGAGAAAAAGCAAAAGAGTAATCGAGATATTGAAGAAGTTCAATAGCCAGAACAAACTTATAGGAGCTATATGTGGTGCACCTTCAATACTAGCAAGAGAAGGTTTGTTAGATGACAAGAAAGCAACGATATATCCTGGAATGGAGAGAGAACTCCCTCATCCTAGGGATGAGCCAGTCATAGTCGATGGAAATATAGTAACTTCTCAAGGCCCTGGAACTGCTATGAAGTTTGCCTTAACTCTAGTCAAACTCCTGAAAGGAGAAAAGGATGCTGAAAGATTAAAGAGAGAGTTGGTTGCTTAACATGCAAGAAAAAGTAGCTAGAAAGATACTAGAGAAGTTTGGAGAAAAGTTAGTGATGAGAAAGAGCGAAGTATTGAGCTTTATGAAGGGGATTAAAAATCCAGGCGATTCTCAAGCTGTGATAGAAGCGGCACTGAAAAAACTAGTTGAAAGAAGATTGATCGTTCCTGTTTACTCTTCTTCATCCACCTTTGCCATCACTCAGAAAGGAATGAAGGAATTGAGAAGTTAAATTCAAATTTATAAGATTCCTCCCGATGTAATTTATTGAGAACAGCCCCGTCGTCTAGCGGTCAAAATTTTCCGCAAAAGGATACGAGGCTCTGGACCTCGAGACGCCAGTTCGAATCTGGCCGGGGCTATCAGTTCTCGATTTTAAATACACATCAAGAGTATAATTAAAGGATGTTGGAGGAAGTCCTTAACTCGATTATTCAATCGTATGGTCCCTTTGGGTTATTGGTAGTGATGATTATCCAAACGATAATAGCTCCCATACCATCAGAAGCATTACTCATATTCTCTGGTGCAATAGGAATGAAGGTTTTCGATATAGTTTTCTTCGGTGGGTCGGGTTTGATAATAGGTTCTGTTTTGGCTTTCTACATCGCAAGAAAAGGAGGAAAACCTATAATCGAAAAACTCCTTGGAAAAGAATGGATGCTTCGTATCGATAAATGGGTTGAGAAGAATGGAGCGAAAGCGATTTTCTTAACTAGACTCATACCTATAGTTCCTTTTGATCTGATAAGCTACATAGCGGGTATCACGAGATTAGAGTTCAAAGCCTACCTCCTTGCAACAGTTCTAGGAGCTTTTCCTCGCTCTTTATTCTTAGCTGTTGCAGGCACTTCGGTTAAAGAGGTCTTAACCTTTATAGGTGTAGGGTTAGAAGTTACTTTCATTGTAGGGATAATAGGGTTCATCATATTAGCTTACTGTGATAGAAAAGGCTATCTAAGTATAGTAGCAAAGAAAATACTCAAGGGAATAGTAAAGAAAATTTAAGAGATCGACTCAGCACACCTTCGACAAATTTTGAGTTCCTTAACTATCTCCTTTTTCCTGACTAATTGCTTACATGAAGGGCAGACTACATATTTTATTATTTTTCTCGATGGCTTCCATGTCCCATCCATACTAATCCCATATTCCAGTAGTTACTCCAGGAAAGATCGGTTTACAGATATGAGTACCGTTCTCTAATTCTTCCTTCCTTACAACCTGTTTACATTTTGGACATATTGCGTATCCTATTCCTTCCCACTCTTTTATCATCTAGATCACTCATAGGGGTGAGGGACGCGTTTTTATTGGAAATCTCCAAGAGATTTATCCCCACCCCCTCCACAGATACTAGAAGCCTCTCCGAATAAATAAATATTTAGGAAAATACCGAAAATTATATTAATTTATTCTAAATTAATTTAAAAAAATAGAAAAATTTTCGGTGATATAATGGATGAAAAGGATTTGAAACTTTTACAAGAGCTCCAGAAAGATTGTAGACAAAGCCTGAAGAAACTTTCCAGGAAGTTAAACCTATCAATAACGACTGTCTATGAAAGGATGAAGAAGCTAGAGAAAGAAGGAGTAATAAAGGGATATAAAGCTATACTTGACCCAGAAAAAGTAGGAAAACCAGTGATAGCATTCATATTCATCAGGATGAGATATCATTATCCTGAGCTTTCAGAGCCACTCTCTCAAAGAGAAGTAGCGAAGAAGATATCTCTCCTTCCTGGAGTCTGTGAAGTCCATATAATAGGAGGAGAATGGGACATACTAGTGAAAGCAAGAGGAAAGAGTTTAAAACAAATAGGAGAGTTCGTGATAGACAGATTGAGACTAATAAAAGGAATAGAGAGAACTCTAACCACTCACTCTTGGGTGGCTATCAAAGAAACTCCGGAAATAGACCTGTTACCAAGGATAAGTTTCAAATAACTACTAAAGAGAAGAAAAAAGGATTTAAATCTTACTCTCTATAACTCATCTGATCGACTATGAAAAAAAGACCTTCTCTATGTGAAATTCTAAAGAGAGCGCATGAAGGAAAAAAAATTTCCGTAGACGGCTGGATATCTGAGATAACTACTAAGAACGGGGAAATACTCTGGATGATCAGGAATGGTTCTGATAGTATCCAAGCTGTAATTCGAAAAAAAGATATGGAACCAGAACAATACATTCGAGCGAATGAAATAAATAGAGAGTCCGTAGTGAACATCAGAGGAGAGCTTTTTCCGGTTAACAGAGAATATCGAGTAAGAGTCAAAGATTTTCATGTGTTGGCAAGATCAGAAGAATTTCCAGAGGATGAAGGTTTAGAATATCGTCATCTTCAAGTGAGGAGACCAAAAGAACGTGCGATTATGAGAATCACAGATACTGTGTTGAATACAATGCGTGAATACTTGAAGAATGAAGGATTCATCGAAGTTCTTCCGCCCACGATAACACAGATGGCGGGTGAAGATCCGGCCACTCTATTTATGACTCAATACTTTGGATATCCGAGCTACTTGTCTCAAACCGCTCAGCCTTATCTTGAAGCTCTAATAACATCAGTAGGAAAAGTTTGGAGTCTCACTCCCAACTATAGAAGAGAAAAATTCAAGACTAAAAGACACTTGTCTGAGTTCTGGACTCTTGAGGTCGAGGAAGCTTTTGCTGACATAAACGATATGATGTGTCTTACAGAAAATCTATTCTCTGAAACTGTTAGGACAGTAGCTGATGTTAATTATAAAGAGTTAGAGATACTCAGGAGAGATGTCTCAAAACTCAACGTAAAACCACCTTTTAGAAGGATTACTTATAGTGAGGCAGTCAATAAGTTAAAATCCCTCTCAAAGGAAGAGAAAAGGATAGAGACAGAATGGGGTAAACCTTTCTCTGCGGAAGAAGAAAGTATTCTATCAAAACTCTATGATGCTCCTTTCTTCGTGACTAAGTTTCCTGTTAAAACAAGACCATTCCATATGCGTCCTGATCCAGAGAATCCAAAGTTAACACTTTCTTACGATTTATTCGCACCGATAGCAGGAGAAGTAGTGACTGGAAGTGAAAGGATAATTGATTATAACTTGTTACTCAAAAGAATAAACGAATATGAACTCCCTCTTTCAGTCTATAAATGGTATTTGGAGTTAAGAAAGTATGGCTTGCCACCTCATGCTGGATTTGGCGTTGGTATGGAAAGGTTGCTTATGAACATAACTGGGCTAGAAGATATCAAGTATGTTAGTCTTTTTCCAAGAATTCCTGATAAACGTCCTTATCCTTAGAAGTTGAATCAACTTCTGTAGAGGAGAGACAACCATCCTATTTTTTGTTTCATTCCTTCTCTCTCCTTTTTAATTTTCCTGATACATAAGCACAGTTCAAAGCTGAAAGCAATATTTTTTCTTCATAAACAAAAAGAGGAGATGCTGCTATATCGGCATTCGTCGAATATTTCCGCATGATGGTCCATTCCACTCTCTCTTCTGGTGTCTTGAATAAAGATCCAGAAACATTAAAGGCTCCTAGAATGTCGAGAGGGTGTACATCAAACATTTCTCCGATCTCTTTCACGAATTCTTTTTTACTTTCATCCCCTATGCTCGTGGCAGTCCTACATTGAGATTCTTCAGCATTACGCGTTCCTGAGAGGAACATAGATCTATACTTGAGCGGTGGTCTTGAAACTTCATATTCCATTGCTGTGATGACTCCTTCATCAGTTGTCATACACACCGGAACGTTATAATCCACCGTTGTCCTCAAAAATTTCTTCCATTCTTTCTTCAAATTTAAGTGTCCATAACCAAAGCCTCTCACTACAACTCCAGACCAAATACCATCTTTTATTCCTTTTATGAAACCTTCGGGGTTTGTTGAGGGATCTCCTATCATGAGGATTTTTTCAAGGTTCGTTCTAGGGTCGAATTTAGGATCAAGGTCTTTCCAGTACTTAGTGAAAATATCTGGCTCAACTCTCAAACTCTTCAGAAGATCTTCTACTCTACTCAAGGCGATATCTTTTGTTTCTCTGTAATTTATCGCCATTTCTTTTAGTTTGCTATATTCGCTTAGGATATTATTAATTTCTGCTACTTTTCCTGTGAAGGGAGAATATCCTCTAAAATCTAAACCCCTTACCCTATCTTCTCCACCTTCAGTGACAGAGAAATAACCATCAGCACTCAAGTAGGTTGTTTCATCAAATTTCGGTCTGTATGGCATGCATGGTATGATTTCTTCTTCACGAATCTTTGCTACCGGGTCGATCGGTTCTCGGAGATCGAAATCCCTCATCGATCTTAACTTTGGTTCACCCAGACGCAAAACTTCTAGGACAGGATTATGGAACCTGTAAAGGTGCTTTCCCCATATTTCAGGATAGAGTACGTTTCCCCCCATCACGATGAAAACACCTGACCATCTGTAACCTCTTGCCGCAAATATTACAGCATCATGCTCATTCTTTGGGCCATCGAAGACTGGTGATCCAGAATCATAGAGGGAACCTGTGAACACTATCCTTCTTTTAAGATAAGGAAGATTATATTCCATCACACATGCTGTTTTCACCATCGTATCAGTTCCATGAGGATATACTATATGATAACCCCTCCTTACCCACTTTTCTCCTTCTGGTCCTATCTTATGATTTCTTATGTAATCTGTAATTTCAGTACTATCGAGATTACAAACCTGAAATAGCGGGACCTCATAACCACCAATGCTCTTAACATTTGATTTTCTTTTTACTGGTTGTAAACCTTTTCCAGGTACGT
Organism: uncultured archaeon; assembly: GCA_964591915.1. Taxonomy (GTDB): domain Archaea; phylum Aenigmatarchaeota; class Aenigmatarchaeia; order CG10238-14; family CG10238-14; genus CAZQBB01. Next base: position 708 of record CAZQBB010000012.1, on the reverse strand, counting down.
ATACAGAATCTATAGTTCCACCAGTAGGAAGTATCACAACTCTGGGAACTTCTCGCATAGTCTCAAGAGTGTATGTTAAAGGAAAAATATTTATAGTGGTATGTTTTGAAAACAATTTATTCTCAATCCTTCAAAATTTATTATCGAAATCATGAAACCAAAAGAAATCTTTCAAAGAGTTAAAAGAGCAAAAAGGAATAACTTAACTGAGTTAGAAGCAAGAGAGGTCCTGACTTATTACAAGATTCCTGTAGTAAGAGGAGAGATAGTGAAAAGTGTTGAAAAGGCAAAAAAGTTCGTGAAAAAAGTAGGATACCCTGTTGTTTTAAAAGTTGTTTCTCCCCAGGTTGTACATAAGAGTGATGTTGGAGGAGTTATTCTGGATATAAAGAATGAGAAAGAGCTCTTCCAAGCATTCCATTCAATAACCAAGAATGTGCAAAGGAAAGTACCAAACGCTGATATAGAAGGGTTTTTCATCCAAGAGATGATGCCAAGAGATTGTGAGGTTATAGTAGGAGGGAAAAAAGATCCGACTTTTGGTCAAACTATAGCTTTTGGTTTGGGAGGCATATTCGTTGAGATATTTGAAGACATAAGCTTCAGGATAGTTCCCATAGATAAGAAAGACGCTGAAGATATGATAAAGGAAATAAAAGCTTATAAAATCCTGAGAGGATATAGAGGAAGAAAACCAGTTAGCATTAA
>CAZQBB010000011.1:1915-9694 GCA_964591915.1 uncultured archaeon | reverse complement strand
TTATATCTATGAATTCAAACTTCCTCATGTTTTAATATTCTTTAAAGAACTTAAAATCTCTTTGGAAGAATCATTTTATGATCATATACTTGAAAAGCCCATCAACTATTCTCACATCAGAATAATAATTGAAACCTGTTTTCTCTCCTATTTTTTTAACACTCTTGAATATATTGCAGAAAGGTTCAGAGCAAGAAACGCCTATCATCAATGCTTTAGAAGTTACTCTTCTTGCTTCTTCGAATGCTTTAACACTGTAAGGAATACAAACCTGATCTCCTGACTCATAATCTAAAAGATACCTCCTACTCAGACCTTTCTCTATTTGTTCTTGAAGAATTTTTTGTTGTTTTCTAACTATCTTAGTCTTGAAATCTTCATGATCTTCTAGAATCTTAGGTAGACCGATTTTCGAAACAAGCCCGTCGAACGAAATAGTTACATCAACACTTTTGTCTGTTAATGGTAGATATTCAAAATCTCCTGTTTTCAATTGGATGTTTTTCTCCGCTCCATACTTCTTCGCTACTTCCTTCAACCTTTTTAAGAAGTAGGGGTTTGTATCTACTGAAATAACATCAAAACCATACAAAGCTAAGAGAATGCTGGCTGGGGAAACACCACAACCTAAGTCCAACACGCTACCTCTTTTTATGATAGGGTAGATTTCACTCTTGGTCACTTCAGTCTTTGCTAACATCAACTTTCGAATCTTATCTATGTTAAAGAATCTGTCTCCTAATTTTCTTATAGTCTCTGGATCAAGATAAACTTCAATACATGAATCCACGATCTCTCTTTCGAGTCTAGAGTATGGGAGTCCCATATTCCAAGATTCAAGAGAAAAAGATAAAAAGGTTACTTTTTACAGAATTTTTTGAATTCACAAATCTTGCATTTTTTCTTCCAGCAAAAATCTTTTCCTAACCTTAACAACGCTGCTTCAAGTTTAACGAATTTCCAAGTTTTTTTATTGAATTTCTGAAGGTTGATTTTAAGGTTCTTAGCAGCAAGTTTAACGAATCTTGAGATTTTAGGATCAGCTTTAGGCCAAATAACTCTCAATTCACGTAAGAAAATGTTTACAGTAGTTGGACCTATTCTTTTGAATTCTTGTAGTCTTTTTTCCAGATCTTTTGAATCCTTGGATTTTTCATAGAGTTTCTCGATGGAACCATATTTTTCTTTTAAACCTTTCATTATTTCAAGCAAAGCAGTTGCTGTCGAAAAATCGTACCTTACGTATCCTCCGTTATCGAGCACCCTAACTAATTCATCCCACCCAGCATCTAGTATAGCTTCAGGAGAAAGCAATCTTTCCTTCTCAAATTCTCGATAAGTATTCTTAGCTATACTCTCAAAAATCCTATGACCGAAAAGGATTGAAGCTAAGAACCACTTGAATATCTCTTTTGGTTTTTTGCTCTTTAAATTGATTTCCAGCTCTTCTGAGTAAGTTTTGGGAAATTTTTCGATCAAAGCCTTGATTACCTTCATTCTTTCAAATTTTTATGAGAAGTTAAATAAATAAATCAAAGAATTAAAAAACATGCGAGTAATAAAACTTTTTGATCCTTGGCAATCAAAGCTTTGCACTTGTCCTCCTAAGCTGACTCTTAACCCTTATACTGGTTGTTCTCATCGTTGTGTTTATTGTTACGTGAGCTACATCCCAAATTTCTTCAACTGTAGGCCGAAGCATGATTTAATCCCGAGGTTAATGAAAGATGCGAAAGAATTAAATGGGGAATTGATCTCGATATCAAACTCTTCAGATCCTTATCCTCCAATGGAGAAGAAAATGGAATTAACGAGAAAATGTTTGGAGATCTTAAGCAAAGCTGATTGCAAAGTCCAAATAGTAACTAAATCTTCTTCAGTAACTCGTGATGTAGATTTGCTCAAAAGAATGAAATCAATGGTTGCCTTAACTATAACTACGATAAACGATAAACTTTCAAAAAAGCTTGAGCCAGGTGCTCCTCCTTCTTCTGAAAGAATAAAAGCAGCAAGGTATTTGATAGAAAATGGAATTCCAGTGGCCGTTAGGATCGACCCGATAATTCCTTTCCTGAACGAAGATCAAGAAGAATTAATAGACAAACTAGCCTCTATCGGCGTGAAACATATAACGAGTTCGACTTATAAAGTCAAGCAAGAGAATTGGCAAAGGTTTAGTCTAGTTTTTCCTGAGATTGCTAGAAAACTGAGAAAAATCTACTTTGAAGAAGGAAAAAGGATAAGAAGAAGTTATTATCTTCCAGAAGATTTCAGACTTAATATCATGAAAAAGATGAAAACTCTAGTTGAAAGAAAGGGAATGAAATTTGCGTGTTGTAGAGAAGGGTTACCTCAGCTCAATTCTGCTGTTTGTGATGGTTCATGGTTAATACCATAATTTGAAATACACAAGAAATATGCCTCGTTTCATCTCTGAAAAAGAATTTATGCTTTAACGTTTAACTTTCTCTTATGTCATACCTACTTAAACATATGGGGTTCAGGTTGAAGAAAAAGACGAATTCAATCAAAGATTGATCTATGATGCCTATTTAGAATTCGTATCCAGCTTTCTCGAACATACTTTTCAAGAATAACGCATCTCCTTCCAAGTTTGGCGATTCGCAGATTAGAGTAATATCTATTTTCCTCTTCAAGATTTCTTTAACTAGTGGTTTATAATCTGGCTTAGCTCCATCTGTTAAATTCAGATGTCTTCTTTCATTACCCTTGCCAGTTAATTTAACTGGTGAAAATTCCATTCCAGAAAAATGAGAGTGTAAATGTTTCAACCTCAGAGTAGAAAGCTTATCGAATATGTAGGAGAAATCTATCCTACCAGCTTGTCTTGCATAAATGTGTGCAAAATCCACTACTATTGAGCAACCCCTAACTTCTTTACATATTTCAATTATTTCATCGAGAGTCCCAAACTGAGAAACTTTTCCAGTAGTTTCTAAACCAAGTTCAACATCATCGAATCCTTGATCTCTCATTTTATCCATTATATCCTCGCAAGCTTCCTTGACTTTTTGGAATGCTTCTCTTTCTGTTAATTTCCCATAGTAACCAGGATGAAAAACTATGGTGTAAGCATGCATAGAATGGGCTCTTTCTACTGTATCTAAGATTCTTTTTTTACTCGCTTCGAGTTTTTCTTTCTCTAGAGAACAGAGGTTGACAAAGTAAGGTGCATGAACCGACAACTTAACCTTAAGTTGAGAAGCAAGTTTACCCACTTCCTCTGCCATTTCTTTGCTCATCTTAACTCCACGTACAAACTCACACTCGAAAGCATTTAAACCTAGCTCAGAAACTCTTTTGATTCCTCCTGATGTAGATCTTTCTTTAGAAGAAATCGGGACTCCTGCAGTACCTATCCAAATTCTCAAACTATCACAAGGAATGAAATTAGCCGAAAAACTTCAAGAAAAGTTCGATTATAACTATGATGATACATACAGCTATGACATGTTTAGGTTCAACTTTTAGCTGTTCTTTAGTTTCTTCACCGTATCGGATTAATCCTGCCATTCCAGTCGGTAAACGATATCTATCCTTCTTTGCCATGTTCTCATCTTGTATTATCGAAAAATAAATATAAAAAGCTGGTATGCTGGGAATAGCCCATCTTCTGTTACTGACGGCATCCGTCTTAGCAGCCTAGCTTTGCACCCCATCGGATGTGACCGATCCGTTTCATCCACTCTTACCTGACGTCTTTTCATCATCCCTTTTAGGCAGAGTGGTTTCGTTTCTGATATCGGTCACGGACTTCTCAGCCCACCTTCAGCATCCTTTGGGTGGATGGAACTTCCTCACCTTTTTCTTGCGAAAAAGGCGAAGCCGTCTTCCCAGCTTACCAGCCAATTATTAGAAATACTCAGAATTTATAAAGTTTTTCCCTGTTTAGTTATTCTTCTCAATTCTTCTCTCAAAGCTTTAGGCATCAATGACCAAGCATCAACAGGATAAGTTAATTTTTTGATTCGTGGATTCTTCCTCTCAAACTTGAATCTCACCAACCCCTTTTCTTTTAGTCTAGAAAGAGCATACCTTACTCTTCCACCAGTCATTTTCAGTTTTTTTGATATTTCATAAGTGCTTAACCCTGGGTGTTTACAAACGAATGCGTACACCACATCTTCAGTGTAACTCTCTCTTGTCATTGATTCACTATTTTGAGATTAGAAACAGATAATATAAATATTTAACGCATTGAAAATGTGATATATCCTTTAAATCAAGCAAAATTATTTATCTTAATTTAAACAACATATGTTGTATGAAATTAACAGAGCTAGAAAAAACTATTTTGTTCGTTTTTTTAGTTTCCAGTAAGGGCTCAAGAGAAAAATATTTAGAGGAAGACCTAGTTCTTTCTAAGTTTACTAGACGTCAAAGAATCTTAGTTAAGAGATTCTTGAAAAGACTTGAAAAGGATAAATTGATAATCAGGAAAGAAAAAAATTACAAGCTGAGTAAGAAAGGGTTAAGAATCGCTTTAAATTTGCTTCATGAAGGAGTAAAATTATGGAAGGTTCAATGACCCTGCTCCATAAAATCCTCAAGTTTGTACTTAAACTCTTTCTTCCCCCTTTTCTTGAGAATCTCCTTAGCTAAAAGCATATAGACTAAAGCTAAAGATTTCTTTCCTTTATTGTTGCATGGAATCACGAGATCTATATTTCGAGTTTCATTGAATGTATCGCACAATGCAACGATAGGAATTCTACTGTCTAATGCTTCATCTAAAGCTTGATGATCTGAGAGAGGATCCGTAAGTAGTACCACATCTGGTTCCATGAAGTTCTTATAATGAGGATTCGTTAAAGTTCCTGGCATGAATCTTCCGGTAACATAATCGCATCCTACTATTTCAGCGAATTTTTTTATCGGCTTATGGGCATTGATTTTCCTTCCAACAACCAGAATTTTTTCACAATTAGCTAAAAAATTTGCAGCTATTCTTATTCTCTCGTCCAACAGTTTGAGATCAAGAACTGCCAGACCATCCTCTCTAACTTTATAGATGAACTTTTTCATATCTTTAGTCCTTGATTTCATTCCTATGTGTATCCCAGCAGATAAGTATTCTTGTTTTGGGATGAGTAACTCTGTCATAAGCTCACTTTATCCCTTAAGATTCTTAAGTTTTACCCTATGTACCTCAATTCCTCCTTTTTCTCTGGTGGTTTTTTGAGTTGTTGTGTTAAAAGTTGACTTATCGCTCTTCTTTGAACCTTCTCTATCTTCTTCATGAAATTCTCCATCTCCTTAACTTTATCTTGTAACTTTGACATATCGATTTTTACATTCAATATCTTAGTCAACACTGTAAGTACAGCTTCCGCACTCTTCGGATCAGGAATTATAGGAAAACCAGAGGTTTCTCCCAGGAGACATATTCCCTTCATCCCTCTGTATCTTCCCAGACCAAGGAATAAACCTGCCGCCCCGACTATAGTTCCAACTTTACTGCCAGTATCGAAGTCTATTCCATATTTTTTATACTTCTCTACTAGTTCGGGGTCGCTGACAGCTCCTATTACTTTTGGTTCCTTTTCAAGCTTTCCAACATTCAGTCCAGCTATCGTGATTATCTCTTTTACGTTCAACTTCTCGAGAAAATCAAGAACAGTTTCAACTATCTCATAATGTCCGATCGAATCTGTGCTTTGACTATCCCCGATGAGAATTATTAAATCTCTCTGATTTTTTTCTTTTGCCTTCCAATAGTAGAATTCATTCTTGAGAACATGAACTGCCGAACTTTGGTGTAAAAGAACGAATGGTAAGAAATGAGAAGAGAATAATTCAGCGAATTCGACAGCTTTCAATTGCTCTGCAAGGTAACCTGCTGCTATCCTTCCAACGTTACCGACACCTGGCAACCCTTCTATGAATACAGGATTCTTCAACTTGGGAATTTTTTTATAAACTCTTATCTTAGTTCCATTCATCATTTTTCACCTATCTTAAAACTGGCTTCACCATCTTTTATGTTTGAGATAGCATCTCTCAGCCATTTTCTCAATTCTTTTTCAGCAAGTTTCGGGTTTTCGCTTTCTATTTCAACGCTATATCTCGGAGCACTAATATACTTTACGTTTACCCCGTATTTATTGCTTAGTTCGTTCAAGAATTTCTTTATTCTTATTATCCCATCGCCAGTAAAGAACTTAAGATTTAATTCTGCTTTTATCTTCACTTTCTTCTTTTTGATGTTTTCTTTCGCAATTTTGTGTATTATCTGGGCCCATTTTTTTGATATACCCCTCCTTATTAAGGGTTCTACAGACTCAAAAGCTGCTTCGAATGCTTTGAACATATCGCCGAATTTTTCTTGAAGTTCATAACCGATTTTTTCATACGCATCATCAAGGCTGATCTTCATTTCTTTCGCTAATTTTTCCAACATCTTTTCTGCTTTTTCTTCTCTCCTGAAATCCTGCATTTTTCTAGTCTTCTCTGTTTTTCTTACTCTCTTCAAACTCAAAGAAATATGGCCTTTCTCTTCATCGACATGCAAGACTTTAGCCACATAAGTTCTGTTCAGTTTCACGAATTTTCTTATATCTCTCACCCATTTTCCAGAAACTTCGGATATGTGAATCATTCCTTCCTTTCCAGGATACTCCTCTAGCTTACAGAGTGCAGAATACGGAGTTATGCGTATTACAGTAACAACAACATTTTCTCCTTGGCTTGGAAACCCTCTTCTTCTTACCAGTCGAATCACCTTTCATTTAAAGTTAGAAATGTGATTTAAATAAGTTTAAAATTAGTTTTTTTCTTCCTATTTTTCTCAATTTATTTCTAATTGGATGCAGGGGGTGAGATTCGAACTCACGAACCCACTAAGGGACAGGCTCCTAAGGCCTGCGCCTTTGACCGCTTGGCTACCCCTGCTTCATTAATATGTAGGTCAAATAATTTTTAACGTTTAAAAAATTATTCTGAAGATAGAAGAAATGAAAGTTAAGATTAAACCAACAAACAACATTTTTAAACCGCTGATAATAACATTCTTCTTTGAAATCTTACCGAGAAATGCTCCGAGTAGAAAAAGAAGAAAGAGAATTAATCCCATCGAAGAATATACAGCATCCTTTACTGAAATAATCCCTGAAATCGAAAAAAAGAAAGGAATTAATCCTATTATCGCTATCAAAAAGGGAGAAAATGCATCCACCAACGCAACCCAAAGAGAAGCAAACCTGTTTGCCTTCGCGATTATCGTTTTATCAAGTTTTTTCAACATGGATTTCTCGAGGTTGTTAAGTACTCTTATTCTCTCTGCTTCTTCAGTAGCATATGCTCCGTAGAATCCTGATAGTCCCATAGCAAGAGAAGCTCCTAAGCCTGTAGCAACTATAAAAAACGCATTTGTCGTCTCAGAAATATAAGCTCCTATAACAATACCAAGAATGATCATAGCTCCATCAAAGCCGTTCATAACAAAATATCTTCTGCTGATTGGAATTACACCACTCAAATTGAGGTATATCCTAATCCTACTAAAGAATTTTCTCATAAAATTTTCATCTCAAGAACGTTATTGATTTGTCTTGGGGAGTTCTAACCTCTTCTACTATTTTCTTTCCTGCAGCAACTTCATCTATAGAATGAATAGCAGCACCGCTCTCTTCAAGGATTTTTTTCACTCTGTTGAAACTAATATTTGTTCCTTCGAGAACTATCTTCACATTCTCGACTTCTTTATCTATCTCTATGGTGATTATGTTAACTCCATCCACTCCTTTCAGTTCTGATAAT
>CAZQBB010000011.1:0-1905 GCA_964591915.1 uncultured archaeon | reverse complement strand
AAAGATCTATCTTACTCGGGTTGTGTGGTTTTAAGACATCAAGAACTAATCTCCTTATAATCAAAACCACCGACGTATAAATAATGTTGTGGAACAGGTATTTAAACTTTAAATGCCCCCGCCGGGATTTGAACCCGGGTCTGCGGCTCGAAAGGCTTATACTCTACATCGATATCCTTGACCGGACTAGACTACGGGGGCTTAGTTAATAATTGTTTTTGATTTAAAAATCTTAAATTGATTGAATTTTTTATTTTATATCCTTTTTCCTACCAATCTTGATCAAATATCTAATTTCCTTCTCTGAGAGCAACTTTCTCAAGAAACCGTAGGGACATTCATTGAAACAAATTAAATCATGAAAACATATCCCATTCTCGTCTTTTTTAAGAAAAGAAGTTCTATCTCCGTACCATTCTACTCTACAATCAGGACATGGTATCATCCAAATTCCGTATATTTCTTGACATGCTCTAGCTGCATAAGGTTGTTTAAAGAACGATTCATCTTTCTTTGGATGAAGAACTTGAAGTACTTGTCTTTGCATCCTCTAATATTTTTGATTTTTTCCTAGAAATTTTTATGGGTCGGGCAGGATTTGAACCTGCGATTCCCGCCACGTCAAGGCGGTGTCATAACCGGGCTAGACCACCGACCCTGAGCGCCGAGGGTGGGATTTGAACCCACATGGGCAAAGCCCCCTGGCTTAGCAGGCCAGTGCCATACCTGATTAGGCGACCTCGGCATTCAAACTCTAAAAACCCTAAACTATTAATCTGTTAAAATTTAATAATTTGTATATCTAAATATTAACCAGGAGGTTAATGAAGAATGCCAATCACTGTAAAAGAAGTCTCAGAGATGTTTGGAAAGGATGTTTTCACCGATAGAGGCTTCTATTGCGGAAAGGTAACGGATGTTGAATTTGATCTCAGTAGGTATAAAGTTAGATCTTTAGTGATATCTGCAGCTAGGGGAACTTTTCTCGGTAAGATGGTTGGAGAAAAGAAAGGAATAATAGTTCCTTATCCTATGATTCAAGCTATTGGGGATGTTGTCATCATAAAACACATTGCTACTCCAATACCAGAGGAAGGAGAAAGGAGTGAAAAAACCTAAGAAAACCAAAGATATGAAATGGTCCAAACTCGGAAATGTCTATCTTCTTGTTGATCCTGAAACGAATAAAACGTATCAGATTGACCCTATATCTTTTCTCGTTTGGATACAGTGCGATGGAAAAACATCCATTGAACAGATAACTGATGTATTTTCTGTCGATGGAAACAGAGATATAGTGAAAGCAGCAATCATAGGAATTTTAGAAAAATTAGAAAAATCAGGCCTAATAGAGTGGGTTTAATCACTTTAAAGGTTTAAGAGTTCTCATCCCAGAAATCTCAAAATAATTTATTTCTTCTCCGGCATTCACTTTTCCTTTGAGTTCTTCTGGAAGTTCTAATTCAAACATCGAATAGTCTGAAAGGTCCATGAGTTGAACTTTATTGCCAGAAAAAGCCAAGATTTGTGCTCTTTTCTTAAGAATTATCGGGACGTCGACTTTATCACTGGAAGGTTTAACTATACTCCTCCTCCTTCCATCGAGCAAACCTATACCATCGACTCTAGTTTTGCTCGCCCCATGTTTTCCGCTCTTTGAAGAAGAAACGGATTCAACCCTACAAGGAACTCCATCTATGAGAACGAGATGACCCTTCTTCAAGTTTTTTATGACTACACTAGTTTTTTCCAACAATTATCACCAGATTATCTGCATGCGATCTTTATGTCTTCTGCCTTTACAGTAATCCTTCCAGCATGTCTAGCTGCAGCAACTGCATCAGCGGCTATAGTTTCCGCAGCATCTAACAGATCGGAAGAGCACACGTCTGAACTCCAGTCACT
>CAZQBB010000010.1:0-9888 GCA_964591915.1 uncultured archaeon | reverse complement strand
AGTTGTCGTGGTCAGGCATCCAATGCCTTATGGAGATTTGAGAAAACAAATCTGTCAAAGGTTTGAAACTTATGAGGATCTGGATAGGTATAACTGTACAATAGAAGAGAGAGAAGATTATGAACCTCATCTGGACAATGGCTTTGTTGTTTATTCAGGAGTGGATTATGAGAAGATTTTAAGAGAAGCCGAGAAAGAAGCTGATATAATACTATGGGATGGAGGTAACAATGATCTACCTTTCTTCAAGCCAGATTTGCATGTAGTGATCGCTGATCCTCTAAGAGCTGGTCATGAACTAGCTTACTATCCAGGAGAGTCTAACTTCAGGATGGCTGATGTTATAGTAATAAACAAAGTAGACACTGCAAGAAAAGAAGAAGTGGAGAAGGTCGAGAAGAACGCTAAGTTAGTGAACCAAAAAGCAATTATTGTAAAAGCTACATCTCCTCTTTTGATAGATAAACCAGAGTTAATACGAGGGAAGAGAGTTCTTTGCGTCGAAGATGGACCAACTGTTACGCACGGGGAAATGTCTTTGGGAGCAGGTGGGTTTGCAGTTAAGAAGTATGACATAAAGGAAATAGTTGATCCAAGACCATGGGCTGTTGGCTCCATAAAAGAAACTTTTAAAAAATACCCTCATCTTGGACCGGTCCTCCCAGCTATGGGATATGGAGAAAAACAGATGAAAGAGCTCGAAGAGACTATTAATGCTTGTGATTGCGATGCTGTAGTAATAGGGACTCCCACTGACTTGAGAAGATATCTTAGACTTAATAAACCTGCAGTGAGAGTGAAGTATGAAATAGAAGAAGTAAGTAAACCTGACCTAGAGGAAATCTTGAAGAACTTTGTTCAGAAGATCAAATAATTTCTTTCACTGCGAGCCTTAATCCGTTTCTCTCTTCTTCGTATTCGAGTATCTTTTCAGCTTTTTCAGGATCAACCCATCTTGATTCGGTTATTGGACTGTTATCATCTCCCTTCAAATCGAGTTTTTCTTGAGAATCTCCTTCTACAGCATAAACCGAGACATGATGAATCAGATCATTCGGGAAATAATATTCGTACTCATGTATTTTCTTGAGAATCTTTATCCTGGTTAACCCGATTTCTTCGAATATTTCCCTTTTTAATGCTTCTTCTTCAGTTTCCCCCTCTTCGATCCCCCCTTTCACAAGTCTCCAGTAATAATTCCTGAATTTTCTGTCGAGTTTTTTTATTAGCAGAACTTTATTCCTCTTCTCGTTAAAGATTATGCCCTGAACTTCTTTTCTAACTCTCATATGGGGAAGCCGGGATTTGAACCCGGGTTGCAGCCGCCCCAGGGCTGAGTCCTAGACCAAGCTAGACTACTTCCCCTTTGAAGAAGTAAATGATCTTCATCGATTTAAACTCATTTTATCATTCAATTAATTTATCCTCTGAAGAGAAAATGTTTATTGATGAACGAGATAATAGTAGGAAGAAGAAAAGAGGACTTAGAAGAATTTGGAATTAAATGTGCGGGCTATATAGGAAAGCACATAGTCGGAGAAGGAGAAGAAGCTCACTTAACTAATCCCATTCTACTCGATTTTCTCCGCCCGCACGTTATTTTGATAACTGGGAAGAGAGGAGAAGGAAAGAGTTACTCAGCTGGAGTAATAGCGGAAGAAATTGTTTTACTTCCAGAAGAATTCAGGAAGAATTTAACGGTGATAATGATAGATACTATGGGAATTTATTGGAGCAGTAAGCTCCCGAATGAAGAGCAGGCAGTTTTACTTGAACGATGGGGTCTAAAAGCAAGAGGCTTAGAAGACAGAGTGAAAGTTTATGTTCCTTTCAAAGAGAAAAAAAGTTTTGAAGAAGCTGGAGTTCCAGTTGATTTTGGTGTTTCCATTCCTCCCCACGAGTTCTCAGCTGAAGATTGGACTCTCGCTTTTAACTTACCGATGACGAATCCAATAGCTATTGGTTTACAAAAAATCGTCAACGAGTTGAAAAAAAGAGAAGAGAGGTTTGAAATCGACGATATGGTATCGCGAATAAGAGATGACAAAACCTTAGATACTCATACCAAGTCAGCACTGGAAAACATGCTATCAGTTGCGAACGAATGGGGAGTTTTTGGGGAAGAAGGAGTTAAGATGGAAGAGATGATGAAACCTGGCTTGATTAACGTCTTGGATGTCTCCCGTTTGAGAGCAACAGAAGCGTGGTCTGTCCGTAATTTGCTAGTCGCTCTAGTCGCGAGGAAAGTCTATGAAGAGCGAGTTTTAGCCAGAAAGCAAGAAGAATTAGCGAGAATCGGAGAGATCGAATTGAAAGAGAGAAAACCTATGATTTGGTTGATGATGGATGAAGCTCACAATTTTTGTCCCTCTGATTCAGTGACAGTTTCAACTCACCCTATCTTAACTCTAGTCAAACAAGGAAGGGAGCCTGGAATCTCATTTGTCCCATTGACTCAGATGCCCAACAAGATCCACCAGGATGTAATTTCTCAATGTGATATGATTATTTCTCATAGGCTAACTTCTAAAGCTGATCTAGAGGCTCTGAGTGCTGTTATGCAAATTTACTTGAAGGAAGAAATATGGAAATCCATCGATTCTTTGCCTCGAGGATGGAGAGGAAGTGCCATTATTCTTGATGATAATTCTGAAAGGATGTACTCGATTCAAGTTAGGCCTCGTTATTCGTGGCACGCGGGAGAGGCTGCTAGAGCTGTAGTTTAGTGAAAACTCAAAATAACCTGTGAATTTTAAACTCAAAAAAATCTAAGAATTAATCATGGGAAAACGTTTAAAGAAAATTTGGATATGCTACCGAAAAATGTGGAAAAGCTTCAGGAAGAGATGGTGGCTTAGAAAAAGAACTTAAGCTTTGCTCTTCTTATCTTTTCTCATGTCAGAGATAGTTGAAATTTTCTTGGATAAAGAATTCAAGAGTTTGTATTCTAATCTTCTAAAAAAGATTTACTTCAAAGAATTCAGTATAGAGTACCCAAAAGGATTAAAAAGTGAATTTTTAACTCGAATGAACTCGATAGCAAGAAAACATGAATCAGAGATAGAGTGGATAAAACTAATGAGTTCTCTTCAGTATTTGGATATTGATGGTATCAGAAATGTAGAACTCCATCCACAAATCCACTTCGGTGGTAACGCTTATTCTGGGATCATAGAGTTTAAAGGAGTATATTCACACTACACGAATCAATTAAGTATAAGATTGAAAAGAATCAGAAGATTGAAAACTCTATCTAGAGAAGAAAAGAGAAAATTGTTGAAGCTGGGATTCATAAGCTTAGATGACTCTCTTGTGAAGATGTCATTAGAGAATAAAAGATTAAGGATTCTAGAGGTTTTGAGAATGATGGGGTATAGTGTAGAAAAACGAGGAGAATCTGTAAGAGCAGAAAAACCTAAGCTGAGGATCGATATCAAGCCATATTCAGATACATCAGAAATATATCTATTTGGTTCAGATACATTCAAAAAAAACAGTGCAGAAACTTTAGAAATTCTCTCTATTTTCCTGTCTTAAATTAAAAATAAAAAAGAAAGAAGTCATTGAAGGAAGAGTTTTATTCCATCCTTTCCTATCTTCCCTCTCTCTATTAGCCTTTCTCTAACTCTTTCATACCTGTCTGGAGAAATGTTCAAGAGAGTAGCCATCTTAATGATTCTGGGTTCATAAGCTACTCCTCCATTCCTTTCTTTCTCCATCTTTATCAAGTTGAGTATTACATCTTCGACTTTCACTACCTTTTCACCTCTTTTCTTTTTTTAAAAAAGAAAAAAAGGGAGGGGGTGTCATCCCTTAAGCATCACCTTACTATATCAATTCCCAAAGCCTGACTAATCTCGGTCCTTATCGGTTTTTCATATGAGATTGGACCCAAGATATAAGGAGACTTTACTCCAGTCACGATGGTTATCACTTGGATCTTTCCGTTGAACTCTGGAAGGATTCTCGCTCCCCAGATAACTTGTGCAGATGGATCCAAATACTGAGAAACAGTCTCTCCTATCAAGTTGACTTCTTCTAATCTCATGTCTTCTCCTCCAGTTATGTGTATTAAAGCTCCTTTTGCCCCTGTGTAATCAACTTCTAGCAATGGATTATTCAAAGCCTTTGTCACAGCATCTAATGCTCTGTCGGAGCTGTTACTCTCTCCTACTCCTAGTGCTGCAACTCCTCCTGCGTGCATTATAGTCCTTACATCAGCATAATCAACATTAACTAATGAAGGTAATGTTATAGTCTCAGTAATTCCTTTGACTGTGGAAGCAACCAATTCATCAGCGAACGCGAATGCTTGTTGGATAGGAAGTTCTCCTGCATACTTCAAGAGTCTATCATTCTCTATGACTATAACAGTATCAGCAACCTGTCTTAATCTCGCTAGCCCCTCTTCTGCTTTTGCTATTCTTGCTCCTTCGATCCTGAAAGGCATAGTTACTACTCCAATCGTAATGGCGTTCATCGATTTCGCTATCTCTCCAACCACTGGAGCCGCTCCTGTTCCAGTACCTCCTCCTTCTCCAGCACAGATGAAGACTAGGTCTGCTCCTTCTAGTACTTCTTTTATTTCGTTTCTGGATTCTTCTGCGCACTTTCTTCCTACTTCAGGATACCCTCCAGCTCCCAACCCTCTTGTTATCTCTTTTCCTATCAGGATTTTCTTATCAGCTTTTCCTATCGTAAGATGTTTTGCGTCAGTATTTATGGAAATTGTAATAGCACCTTCTATCCCCATGTCTGTTAATCTAGTTATAGTGTTCTGACCAGCGCCTCCTACACCTACAACTACGATTCTGGCTTTTTTGACCGAAACTCCGAACTCTTCTTCAGCTTGTTTGAAGTAATCTATATTCTTCTGTGTTACGCCAGAATTCGATTGAAATTTGAAAATGTCAGTCTTATTCTCTTCAAAAGTTCTCTTTAAAGCGTTTTCAAGGATCGTATTCATCTACTTTCCCTCCTATTTCTTTAAATTTATAGTTTGTTTCGTCGAATTTTTTTTAAATCATCGACGCTAATAGTCTTATAGAATTAGGAATTCGATTTTGAATTCCAGGATTAAATCCACTTAACAGTACCCAAGTTAGAATAAGCCCAGTTTATTCTTTGTTATATACATTTAAATTAATTTACTATACTCTATAACCTAATTTTCTTATGGAATTTCCTATGGAGCTACCTTTATTTCTTATGGATTTCCTATGGAATCATTTGAATTTGTCGAGGATTATTCTATGTTGGAATTTACCTCTTTCTTTAGCTTTCTTTTCTCTGATTAAATCTAGCTTCTTCTTTTCTATTCTCTTGAAATCGCATATAGCATAGAGAACTTCAAAAATATCAGCAAGCTCTTCTTCATTACTATCCCTCAAAAATTCATCAACTTCTTCTTTTAGTTTTTCCTTTAGTTTCTCCCAATATTCTTCTTTTTTGGCTATGTGAGTAATTACAGTTACTCCCTTTTTCTTTAATATTTCAGGAATTCTATCTCTGACTAGTTTACTCATGTTAATAGTTAAAAGGTTTAATATTAAATACGGTTATTGAGAGAAAAATTTAAGAGTCAAGAATACAAAAATGTTTTTTCGTGATACCATGAAATCCTATAGATTCATAGTCTTTTCAATAATCGTTTTATTAAGTATTCATATAGTCTCTGCCAAGACTTATACATCTTTCATCAAGATAGTAGGAGTGGATAACGAAGGCAGAGGGGTAATCGGTAACGTCACGGTTGAAGTTCAACCCGGAAAAGGAAGAGTCTTAGTGGATACAGAACCTTTGCAAGGAATAGATCTTCAGCATTCAGAGAGAACTGCAGTAAAGGTTGCTGAAGATGTGACTGGGTTTAATTTCTCTGACTATGATGTAATCTACACGATAAGAACTCCGAGAGCCCGTATAGTCGAGGGACCCTCAGCAGGAGGGGCTTTAACTCTTGCTACCATAGCAGCTGTTGAAGAGAAAGAAATTAATCCTGCTTTTGCTATGACTGGAACGATTCAGGAAGATAATTCAATAGGACCTGTAGGAGCCATACTCGCTAAAGCAAAGGCTGCAGCAGATTCAGGGGTAACTGTCTTCCTAATACCAAAAGGACAAGCCATACAAACTCAGTATGTTAAGAAAGTTGAAAGACCAGCCCCAGGATGGTACATAGAAACTGTAGAGCCAGTTCCTGTTAACGTGATAGATTATGCTAAAGAACACTGGGATTTAACTGTCTATGAAGTTTCGAACATAAGAGAAGCGATGAAGTACGCTTTTGGTACTATCCCGACGAAAAACATCACCATTCCGACTGAAAAGAATATTTCTCTCCCTCAATTCATAAGCAACGTTCCTTCTTACAAACTATTCGCTAGAATGAGAGAAGATGAAGTATCCAGAGCTGAAAAAAGTTATCAGGAAGCGAAGAACAAACTTGAAAGTGCTTCTGTTCTCTCATCAGATACAAAAACAGCATTAAATTCTATACTCAAAAATTCTGAACTCAACTTGAATCGATCGAAAGAAGCTTTAGAAAAAGGATACGAGTACACCGCTGCGAATTATGCTTTTAAGTCACTCATAAATTCAAAGACAGTAATGGATTTAATCGAATATTATTCTTCTAGCGAAAAAACTAAACTGATGCAAGAATCGTTACTTAAAGCTAAACAGGAATTGAATAGGGTAAAGGAAAAAATAGAATCCAAGACAGCTAGTATTATATGCGATCCTAAAAATTTTGAATGGGCTGTTGGAGCTAGGGAAAGGATTACTTATGCTGAGAATAAATTGAATTCGATACAAACTCCTACTCCTTCGATAAAAATAAACGAAATTGTAATAGGCGGAACTGATCCTATGAAATTTTTTACCGATATCAACGTCGCAAAAGAATGGATAGAGATTTCTAAGAGTTTTGCGTCTTCGGCTACCGGATCAGGAGAATCATCATGCCTTTCTATGTTCAAGGAAGATTCTCAAAAGCTTCTATCGAGTGCAGAGAAAGAGGTTTTAATCGCTAAGGGTTTGAACATTCAAGCCGCGAGTGATGCAGAATGGTACCTGAATGCAGCCAAGAAAGAATTCTCTGAAGGATGGTATATAACAGCCATCTACGATGCACAATCTGCAAGAATAAGAGCAAGTACAGGGGTAAAGTATGAAGGGAAGGAAGTCAACGAAATATATCAAGAATTCAATAGAATTTCGTTCAAGCCTAAGAGCCTGATGAGCACAATCTACTTAGAGCATTCTAGTTTTCTCATTTATAAAGCACAGGAAAAGAATTCAAAGTCAGACGCTGCCCAAGCTATGGAGTTACTAGAATTATCGAAGAGTATAGATGAAGAGTACTCGAGAATAATGAGTAGATTGACTAATCCTGTTTCTCAAGTTTCTTGGTCGTTTAACCTTAGGTTGACTGAGAGAGAAATGATGATCATCCTCATCGTAGCGATAGTAGCAATAGGCCTTTATACTCTTAATTTAAGGTTCAAGGTAAGAAAATTGGAAAGGGGTTATAAAAAGATTAAGCCTAAGAAAAAATTGAGTAAAATAGAGAAAGAAATGAAGGGTTTGATCGAGAAGAAACTAAAAGAAAAGTTAAAGAAGAAAGAAATAACGAGAAAGGAATATAAAAAATTGAAAGAAAAGTTGTTAAGGTCTAGAAGAGTCTAAAATCTTCCTTTATTGTATTTAAAATTACTCTAGTATTGGTCCTTTCAATGAATTCCATGGCCAAAATTTTCTTGACGAAGTTGTTAAGTTCTCTTCTTGTCTTGAATTTCGCTAGTATTATTGCATCTGTCGTGCCAGTAACATCGTAAACTCCGAGAACATTCTTGTGTTTTGCTATTTCTTTCTCCACATCTATCAGTTTCCCTTTCGATATGGTAAGTTCTATTATAGCAGCCAAATCGTACCCGAGTTTTTCGTGGTCCAATATTACCGTGTAGTACTTTAGAATTCCAGAGGTCTCGAGTTTCTTTATCCTCTTCAGAACAGTTCCTGGAGAGATTCCGATCTTTCTTGCTATCTGTCTGAACGATTGTCTTGAATCGGCCAGTAGTTCTGAAAGGATTCTCTTATCTACTTGATCGAATGTTCGTTCCTCTCCGTGGTTTTCTTTTCTTTCTTTAACATTTATTCTTTCAAATTCAGTCTTTTTGTTCATATGTTCAATTTTAAATCGTAATAATTTAAATCTATGCAAAATGATTTCCTATTTATGAACAAAAAACAGGGGTATATTGTTCTGCTCTTCACCGATCTGAGGGGCCTGATAAAAGGGAGAGTAGTTCCAGTATCCTGTCAGAAAGAAGTTTGTGAAAGAGGAATAGGCTTCGATGCTTCTTCGATCCCAGGCTACGAAACCATAGAAAAGAGTGATAAAGTCATGAGACTCGTTGAGGAAACTCTTTCACCCCTTCCAAACGACTTCTATGGGAGACCGACGTGGATTGGGATATGCGACATCTATAACCCAGATGGCAGAGAATTCGAAAGGAGTCCGAGACGTATATGCAAGAAGAGCGTCAAGAAAGTAAGGAGACAAGGGTATGAGCCAACGAGTGCAGTCGAGGGAGAGTTCTACCTCATCAAAGAAGAAAACGGAAAATGGGTTCCCGTTGAACATTTTGTGGGAATGGAGCAGAGATACTTCGACATAGATCCTGACAGAGACCTAACAGAAAAATTCAGGATGGAGTTTTCTGATGTTTTGACAAAGATGGGTTTCGAGATCGAAAGGGAACAGCATGAGGTTGGTTCAGCTCAAAACGAGATAACTTTTAAGTATGCTGACCCAGTTAAAACTTCTGATTTGACTTTGAAGTACAAGTTCGTGGCGAAGAAAGTTGCACATAGATTTGGTTGGAAAGCAACTTTCATGCCGAAGCCTTGGCCGGAAAAAGCCGGGAGTGGGATGCATTTCCATGTCGGTTTAAAAAGAGGAGGAGATAATGCATTCTACGACCCTAAAGACGAGTATGCAAATTTATCCCAAGATGGAAGATACTTTGTAGGAGGCTTACTCTACCATGCAAAGGCTTTAACAGCCATAGTAGCCTCGACCGTTAACAGTTATAAAAGACTAGTTCCCAGTTTTGAAGCTCCTGTTTATATAACTTGGAGTAGACAGAACCGCTCAGCGTTGGTAAGAATCCCAAAATACTTTTCAAATAATTTAAACGTTAGGGTGGAGTTCAGAGTTCCTGATCCTTTGTGTAATCCTTATTTAGCCATTCCTTGTATCTTTGAAGCTGGATTGGATGGTATCAGAAAGAGCATAGATCCTGGGAACCCGATCGATAGGAATGTTTACAAGCTTTCAGAGACTGAACGTAAAAAGCTTGGGATAGAAACTCTGCCAGGGTCTCTAAAAGAGGCTTTAGAAGAATGGAAAAGCGATGACATTTGTGTTAGAGCACTCGGTAAAGAAACTGCTGAGAAGTTTTACCTGTTAAAACTCAAAGAGTGGGAAGAGTCTTATTCGCGTGATGAAGTGTGGGAACTCCAACGTTACTTGTTTGCGTAAGCAGGAATTCAACCTTCAACTTCTATGTAGATTCCCCATTCCCAAGAACGAGGTGGGAATTTCTTATGTCACCACCTTTGAAGTTTTTCAGGGATGAACTTAATTTTATCATGTCGTATCTCTTCTTTTGTCTGAACTATTTCTCCTATTTTACGGTTTGGATTACCAAAGTAGAATCTCTCTGCACCACTACTTTTGGCTATTTGTGAAGCTAATAAGTATGCCTCATAAGTACATAACGGATCTGGAGGCGGTGCAGGTATTTTTCCAACCATTTTATACGGCATGTTTATCAAAATTAATGGTTCTGTCAAAATATTTAAAATTAATTGAATGATTCCTCT
>CAZQBB010000009.1:0-10364 GCA_964591915.1 uncultured archaeon | reverse complement strand
ATAAAAGTGAAGAAAGAAGGAAACAAGATAATAATTTCTTCTTCCTCTGAGAGAAGAAAAGTTAAAGCCATGGTTGGAACGATAGCAGCCCATATAAGGAATATGATAAAAGGAGTAACAGAAGGATACACTTACAAGATGAGGATCGTTTATTCTCATTTTCCGATAAACGTGAAGGTTGAAGGGAATAAAGTGTTCATTAACAATTTCTTGGGGGAAAATGTTCCAAGAGTAGCGAAGATAGTGGGAAATACAAAAGTTGAAGTAAAAGGTCAGGATTTAGTTGTAACGGGAGTGAGTATAGAAGATGCTGGACAAACCGCAGCAAACATAGAACAAGCATGTAGGATAAGTAAATTCGATAGGCGTATATTTCAGGATGGTATATACATAGTTGAAAAGCCGAAGTGATGAGATGGTCAACCCGAGGAAGAAACCAAAGTTTTTAAGGCAAGGGGCAAGATACTTGAAGAGATTAAAAGAAGTGTGGAGAAGGCCTAGAGGCTTGGATTCGAAGTTAAGAGTTAAAGAGAAATCAAAAGGCTCTTTACCTAACGTTGGATATAGAGCTCCTAAGGAGCTTAGAGGCTTACATCCTTCTGGTCTTAAAGAGGTTTTGATCCAGAGCTTAAAAGATCTGGAAAGAATAGATAAAGAGAAAGAAGCTGGAAGGATTGCGGCAAAAATCGGGAAAAAGAAGAGAAAGATGATAGTGGAAAGAGCAAGAGAACTTGGAATCAAAATATTGAATCCAGGATGTTAAGGGAGATAAAATGGGTGGGTTAACTTTACAAAAAAGGCTTGCAGCAAAGGTCTTGAAAGTTGGGGAGTCGAGGATAGTGATGGATCCCGAGCATCTAGAGGATATAAAGAATGCGATAACCAGAGCGGATATAAGGAAGATGATCTCTCACGGTTACATTAAAGTTAAACCTATGAAGATAAAGAGGTCTGGAGAAAAAAGAAAGAAAAGAAAAGGACCAGGAAGAAGAAAGGGAGGAAGAGGAGCTAGGTTGAGTAAGAAGAGAAGATGGATAAACACAATAAGACCTTTAAGGGAGATGTTGAAGGAATTAAGGGATAAAGAGATAATAGATAAAGCCACTTACAGGAAAGTTTATCCTTTGGTTAAGAGTGGGATGTTCAGGAGTAGGTCACACTTAAAACTATACCTAGAACAAAAGGGGTTGTTACATGAGGCTAGGGCCAAGGTTTAGGATGCCGTTCAAAAGAAGGTTGGAAGGGAAGACTGATTACAGGAAAAGGTTAAAACTCCTAATCTCCAAGAAGTTAAGGTTAGTGGTCAGAAAATCATCTAAGCACATAAGAGCACAGATAGTTGAATACGACCCGAAAGGAGATAAAACTCTAGTTTTTGCTTCTTCTGAAGAGCTGAAGAAGTATGGTTGGTCGAATCCTGGGAACAATCTTCCTTGTTGTTACTTGGTCGGATTGCTCGTAGGGAAAAAAGCGTTGAAGAAGAAGATAAACTCAGCTATACTGGATATTGGTTTACAAAGAAGTACTAAAGGTTCGAGAGTTTATGCTGTCTTGAAAGGGGCTTTAGATGCTGGTTTATCCATTCCCCATTCTCCTGAGATCTTACCTCCAGAAGAAAGGATAAGGGGAGAACATATAGTTAAATACGCAAAAAAGATGAAGAAAGAAAAACTCAAAAAACAATTCTCTTTATCTAAGCCAGAAGAGATACCCAAACTTTTTGAAGATGTTAAAGCAAAGATATTGAAGAGCTGATAGTATGCCAGAGGAAAAAGAAGAAGTTGAAGAATGGAAACCGAAAACAAAACTGGGAAAGGCAGTTCTCAAAGGAGAGATAACTGATATAGAGGAGATACTAAAGGAAGGGATAAAGATAAGAGAACCTGAGATAGTTGATAAGTTGATACCAAACCTTCAGACTGAGTTGATCTTGATCGGAGGGAGACCAGGAAAAGGAGGTGGCATACAAAGAACTCCTTTAAGGATTTCAGCTAAGATGCATAAATCTGGGAGAAGGTATACCTCTACAGCCTTTGCTGTCGTTGGAAATCAGGATGGGATAGTGGGTATAGGAAAAGGAAGAGGAAAAGAGAGCAGGATAGCTGTTGAGAAAGCCATCAAAAAAGCTAAGTTGAACATAATAAAGGTTCCTAGAGGATGTGGTTCTTGGGAATGTGAATGTGGAGAGCCTCATTCGATTCCCTTCAAGACAAGAGGGAAATGTGGTTCTGTGAGAGTTGAACTATTACCAGCACCGAAAGGAGTCGGTTTGGTTGTGGACGATGAAACGAAGAAGATCCTCAGGCTTGCTGGAATAAAGGATGTGTGGATTAAAACTTTGGGGGATACAGGAACTAGGTTCAACCTGATCAAAGCTGTTTTCAACGCTCTTAAGAATCTACACAGAGTTAAGGTTTGATTTCGTTTCGAGAATCTTTTTGAGTTGAGGTTCTAGAACCGCAAAAGTCTTACCTTTCAGGAATTCTTTCACTCTGTCTTTTAAGACTTTGTTGTAGTACCAGAGTATTATATCGAAGAAAGGTCTTGTTGGGAATTTTTTCGGTAATTTTTCATAAGCTTCAACCACTTTTCGATGATACTCTTCTCCTTTCTTCAAAGTTTTTCTAGCAGCTTTTTTCATGATTTCTTTTATATTCCTCTCTCCTGAATTCCAGAGGTCGAAACAATAAGTCAAGAAGAATGAAGGATTGGGAATTTCTGGTTTCTTTCCTATGTTCGCATCCCCGAGTAGGTCTTCTATATCATCCACAACCTGCATCTCCCCAGCAAAGAAGCTCGCTCCTTTCTCGAAGGTTTTTACTATGTTCATCTTCTTCGAAGGTAAAGTTCCGAAGACCGTGGCTTCTATCTCACATATCTTACCGTCGTATATTTCTTCGAGTTTTGATAGAGGAACATAAGCTGATTTTTTCACTTCTAAATCCATCATTTGTTTTTCGGATACTTTTTTTATCCCTTGTTTAACCCTTTCCATGATTCTTTTGTTGAGTTTCTTGTTATTCGTTTTAATTCTTCTCATGTGTTTTTTCGCACGGTAGAAGATGATAGCTGCACCGAGCTTATGGATGTTGATCCAAACTTTTTTTGGGATGGAAGGATGGTTTATCACTTCTTTGTCCATTATCGAGTCACATATATCTGCACTAACGGGTAAGCATATTCCGATTGCATACAACCATTCATCGATCACATTTTTTTCAACATCTCCTGCTCCTTCTGCTGCAGCTAAGGCGGGAGCTATGACCATCGTCAGAAACCCTGTTCTTGTTCCATATTCCACGAAATCCTTTATTACTTCATCCTGACCGAATTCTCTCATGACTTTCCTTATTTCTGAGATTTCTTCTTTAGTACATCCGAATTCTGAGAATCCTGTTTCCTCCTTGAACTCATCGCATATCTTCATCAGATCTTCATCTGATGCTTTCCTGAACGTTTTCGTTATTTCTTCAGTAAGTTCTGATTTTTTTCTTTTCCAGAATTCTTTCGCTTTTTTATTGTATTCTTTTAGTTGAAACAAGCCCTTCCTGTTCTTGAAGAGTAGACTCAAGATGTATTTCTTCTTCATCGACATGCTTAACAAAGATTGTTTTGTGGACGAGCATTCTTAAAAATTTTTACTGAGGAGAACTTATATTCTGAAAACGATAAAAATTTAAGTTTTTTGTTTCATAATTCAACGTTAGTGTTGCTCTCATGAAAGCCCTTATTCTAGCAGCCGGAAGGGGGAAACGTTTAAAACCTATTACCCACCGCATCCCTAAGACTTTGATTAAGATCGAGGATAAGCCTATACTAGGTCATATACTCTCCAGCATAAAATCGTGTGGAATAAAGGATGTGGTGATAGTAACTGGTTATAGACATAAGCTGATAAAGAAGTATGTAGGAGACGGATCGAAGTGGGGTTTGAACGTTTCTTATTGTCATAACAAGGAGTACAAGAATACCGAGAACATATACAGTGTTAAACTTGCCGCTAATGAATTGCTAGGGGATGATTTCGTCCTGATAAACGCAGATGATCTATTCTCTCCAGTGATTCTTAAAAGGTTGGTTGAGACTGAAGGGGATGTTGTTCTTGCTGTGGATGGAGAAGGAACTCTGGGAAGTGAAGAGATGAAAGTTTCTGTGGATGAGAATGGAAGAGTAGTCGCTGTGAGTAAGAATCTTGACCCTACAGAATCCTTTGGTGAGGATATAGGAGTTATGAAGTTCAGTAAGGAAGGAGGAAAGATGTTCTTGGATGCTATAGATCAAATAATCAACGAGAAGGGACCATATTTTTATTTCCAAGAAGCTTTGGATTATCTAGCTACTCAACAGTACCCGATAACTTTCGTTGACGTAAAGGATGAGCCTTGGATTGAGATAGACGATCATTTCGACTTGAAATGGGCCAAGACTCCAATAGTTCAGATGATACTGGATAGGATAAGGGCCATGGGAAGAAGGATAAAAAGGATAAGGAAAAAATCGAAGTAATCGACCTGAACTTTTCTTCTGTAAACATAAGAAATCAGAATGAGAAACATAGATTTTCATGAGCAGATGACTCTTCAATTAAATTGTAATACGTATTACATTTATTATAGAATTTTAAACCACTTTCAACTTTCTTAGGATTCTTTCAGCTTCTCCTCTAGATAACCCATTCCTTAGGATTGTGTATCTCTTATCTTTTCTTATCGAACTTGCTTTAACCAAAGCTTTAATCAGGACTTCAGAAGGAATTTTGATCTGTTTTGAATTAACAGGCAAATTATAAGCTATCAAAGAGTTTCTTATCTTCTCATGATCTATTTCATGTAAATAGGACATGATGTAAGTTCCAAGAGCAACTTTCTCTCCATGCAAAGCTTTATTCTGAGGATAAAGAAAATCCAAAGCATGACAGAAAGCATGCTCAGAACCAGAACAAGGTCTTGAAGAGTTAACTAAAGCCATCGAAATCCCACATGTTATCAAAGCTTGAATTAGGAGTTTTACAGAATCTTCAAAGTTCTCCCGAAATCTTTCAGAGTTTTCGATTATCAAGTCAGCACACATCATGCATAAGCTGGCTACGAACTCATCGAACTCTTCATTCTTTTCTTCTTTCGCTAGCTTCCAATCTAAGACTGCTGTTTTTTTTGCTATCACATCGCCACATCCTGCAGAGAAGTATCTGAGAGGGGATTCTGACAGGATTTTTAAATCAGCTATTACAGCTTCTGGTAATTTTCCTATCAACGGATACTTAGTTCTGCCCTTAGAGATTATAGCCCTATTCGATGCTATTCCATCATGAGATGGAATGGTTGGAATGCTTATGAAAGGAAGTTCTGATTCGAAAGAAGAAGCTTTAGCCATATCTATGTTCTTCCCTCCTCCCACACCAAGCAAAACTTCAGCTTTAAATTCTTGAATTTTTTTCATCACTTTTTTCAATTCATTCTCATCCGTTGATTCGACAAAAACTTTTTTCACATTCCAATCATTCTTCTCTAACAAAGTCTTAATTTTCTCTCCAATTATTCCATAACTGGTTTTTCCTGTAACGATTAAACACCTCTTTGATTCCAAGAACTCATTCAAGATTGATGGTAAGGAACTTATCGCATCCTCTTCAATGATCAACGAGGGTAGTTTTATCATCCGATCAACTGCTCTTGTTAAAAGTTTTAAAATTTAAAATAATATCTGTTCACTAAATTATAAGTTAAGGGTTTTTCGAATGTTGGCTGTGATAAGAGTAAGAGGTTCGGTGAAGGCAGGGAGAGAAGTTGAAGACACATTAAATATGCTTAGACTCAAACATCAGAATCACTGTATCCTACTCCCAGAGAGACCAGAGTATTTAGGGATGCTGAAGAAAGTGAAAGATTATGTCACTTGGGGAAGGATTAATAAAGAAACTTTGATTAAATTGCTGAAAGAAAGGGGAAGGTTAGAAGGAAATAAAAGAATCGATGAAAAAAACTTGGAGGAGTTAACAAAATTCAAGAGTTTGGAAGATTTAGTCGACGCTCTGATCGAAGAAAAAGTTGAACTTAAAAATTTCAAGAAATTTAAGCCAGTCTTCAGGCTAAATCCTCCGAGGCATGGCTATAAAGCTATTCGTTTACCTTATCCAAAAGGAGATTTAGGGGATAGGGGAGAAGAGATAAACGAACTAATAGAGAGGATGATTTGATGGTTGTTAGAAGAAAGAAGAAAATCTTGAAAAGAAGGGGAAGAGGAAGTGGCTATGGAAGCAAGAAAAAGCATAGAGGAGGAGGTTCAAGAGGAGGAAGAGGATTAGCTGGTTTACACAAGCATAAGGTCATGACGATGATAAAATATATGCCAGACCATTTTGGGAAGAAAGGTTTCAAAGTTCCGAAAGCTGTGAAGAAAGAAGTGAAAGCGATCAACTTAAAGGAATTGGATTCTAGAGTGGAAGAGTTCGTGAAGGAAGGGAAAGCTAAGAAAGAAAAAGATACGATAAGAATAAACCTTCTTGAGTTAGGTTACGAGAAGCTTTTAGGAACAGGAAAAGTTAAGCATGCCTTGATAGTGGAGGCAAAATATTTTTCAAGGAACGCGATAAAGAAATTAGAGGAAGCAAAGGGAAAAGCAATCGTAGTGGATTAAGATGAAGTTTGATATAACAAAACTAAGTAAGTACTTGGTAACTGTTAAGAAACCAGTCTACAAAGTTTCTCTTAATAAAAAATTCTTCTGGACAGGGATAGTTCTCATAGTATACCTTATGATGTCTTCTCAACTCTTCGGTCATGTTTATGGGATACAAGAAGGAGCAGGTCTTAGGTTTCAAGCTCTACAGATATTGTTGGGATCTTCTTTTGGGACTCTGATGACCTTGGGTATAGGGCCCATAGTGACTGCAGGTATCATTCTACAATTACTCATAGGTTCGAAGATAATAGACTGGAACTTACAAGATCCTGATGATAGGAAGAAGTATGAGGCAACTCAAAAACTCTCGTCCATAGCACTTTGTTTTGTTGAAGCATGTGCTTTTGTTCTTGGAGGAGCTGTCCCTCCTCGTAGCTACGATGTGTTCACAGTAAGTATAGTCATCTTACAGCTCGCGTTCGGCGGATTAATAGTCATACTCTTGGATGAAATAGTGAGTAAATGGGGAATAGGGTCAGGAATAAGTCTCTTCATCGCGGCAGGGGTGAGCAGTAGGATAATAATAAGGCTCTTCTCTCCTTTCACTCCGAGTGGAACTTTTCCACTTCCTGGAAATCCACCTTCTGGGGTTTTCTGGGGTTTCATCTATGGGTTAATGCAGAATGAATTCTACATAGCCCTTCAGAACTTGTTACCCATAATCTCTACTGTCTTGGTCTTCTTGATAGTCGTCTACACTCAAGGGATTTCAGTAGATATCCCATTATCTTTTTCAGCCCTAAGAGGATTTGGAAGGACGTGGAGTTTAAAGCTCTTCTATACTAGCAACATCCCTGTGATACTCACAGCTGCTCTACTCGCAAATTTTCAACTATTCGGGGGGATGATGGCAAAGCCATCTCCAGATAATCCTAACCTTAAGTGTAGTATTCTCGGTTGTTTTTCTCAAACTCAAGGAGGAAGTGTGCCTGTCAGTGGTATGATGTATTATCTTTCTGCCCCTCGTACTTTCCTCTTCGATGTGTTCACTGGGAATGCAACGTCGAAACTCTACTTAAGGGCTTTAACTTACCTAACTTTCATGATAATCTTGTGTATAATATTCTCTGTATTCTGGGTTAGCACTTCAGGAATGGATGCTGAGACAGTAGCTAATCAAATAAGCTCTATAGGCATGCAGATTCCTGGGTACAGGAGTAGCCCAAGGATTATAAAAGAAGTTTTGAACAGGTACATCCCACCTCTATCGGTGATCGGAGGAGCTTTGATAGGGTTCATAGCTGCTCTGGCTGATTTTACTGGTGCTCTAGGAACTGGAACAGGAATACTTTTAACTGTTACTATCATCTATAATTTCTATGAGCAACTCAAGACTGAGAAGATGGAAGGAGCACATCCTTTGATAAGACGTGTGATGGAGGAGAGTAGATGATTTTTTTGGGTTTAAATCCGGCTTTCACCATCTTTTTGATAGGGGGAGCAGTTAGTCTTATCATGAGTTTGGTGAATAAGAAAGCCTTGAGTGGAGAGAGAGCACAAGAGGTTAAGAAGATCATGCAGGATATAAGAGTGAAGATGTTAGAAGCTCAGAAGGCTGGGAACATGAATAAAGTGAACGAATATTTAGCTGAGTTGATGAAAGCTAATTCTGAGTACTTCAGGTTCATGTTTAAACCGATGATAGTTTCTGTCGTGCTTTTTATTTTGATAGTTCCTTTCTTGAACGGAGTTTACAGTGGGATGAGTGTAGCGAGTATC
The DNA here is from genome assembly GCA_964591915.1 of uncultured archaeon. Classification (GTDB taxonomy): domain Archaea; phylum Aenigmatarchaeota; class Aenigmatarchaeia; order CG10238-14; family CG10238-14; genus CAZQBB01. The sequence goes on along the minus strand of CAZQBB010000009.1, from coordinate 1,964 downwards.
CCTAAGAGTTTGCCTGTAGTAGGAGGGCTCAAACTCTCTTGGATATGGTGGTATGCTATCTGTACTTTTGCGATGAGCACGATAATCAGGAAAATAATAGGTGCTTGAAATGGTCAGGCCTGGGTTGAGGAGAAAGAAGAGAGTAAGAGTGAGAACTCCCGGGAATAGGCTTGTTCTTCACTTTAAAGAGAAAAAAGTTGAAGTTGCTAAGTGTGCTATCTGTAAGAAACCTTTGCATGGAGTTCCTAGGCTAAGAGCTTCTGAATTGAGAAAGTTGGCTAAGAGTAAGAGAAGGCCTGAAAGACCTTTTGGTGGAAATTTGTGCTCAGAATGTATGAGGAATTTGATAAGAAAGCAATTGATGGAAAAGATTAAAGTTTAACCTCGAATTAAGAAAAAAGAATTTCTTCTGGATTTTCTGTTTCTCTTAAGAATTCCTCGAACAACTTGTGTTCATCTGTGTGATGTGCTTTCCAAAACAATTTCCAAAGAATTCTTCGTTATTGAAAGGATCAAATTTCACGTATCTTATGGAAGAATTAAGAGCGTAAAACTTTAATTACTTGACGTGAAAAACTTTTTATAACTCAAAGAGGTGATAAGAGTGGCGACACTCGAGGTTGGAAGAGTTTGTATGAAGATTGCTGGGAGAGAGGCAGGAAGGTATGCTTGTGTTCTGAAAAAACTGGATAATACTTTTGTTTTAATAACTGGACCGAAGATTTTGACAGGGGTGAAAAGGAGAAGATGTAACGTTGATCATTTAGAACCTACTCCTTATTCGCTTAGAATAAAAGAGGAAGCAAGTGATGCAGAGGTCATAAAAGCTTATGAAGAAGCTGGGTTGTTGAAGAAACTTGGTCTGAAGTTGCCGCATCCTGGAGAGTTGAAAGAAGTTGGGATCGAGAGAGTTAAAGAGAAAAAAGTGAAGCCTAAGAAAGTCGAGGTTGAGAAGAAAGAGAAAAAGGAGGAAAAACTGAAGAAAGCCAAAGCTGAGAAGAAACCTGAAGTGAAAAAGGAGAAGAAAGGGATAACTATTAAGCTGAAGATACCGGCGCTCAAGAAGAAACCGAAGAAAGAGAAAGAAAAAAAGAAAGAAGTGAAAAAGGTAAAGAAACCGAAGAAAGAAGCTAAACCCAAAAAGAAAGCTAAGAAGACTAAAAAATTAAAGAAGAAACCCAAGAAATAGCATTCATGGATATAACGGATGTAACACGTATTTCATGCCTAGGGAAAGAAAAAAACTCTATGATATCTGAAACTTTTTAGACTAAACTATACTTAGGAACAACCAACGATCTTTTTTGATTTAATGGGTATTGGTTAATTATTTTCCTTGGTCAAAATGTTATACGTATTACAATAATGAAAAAAATTTTAACCAGTAATGTTATACGTATAACATGAAACCAAAAAGACAAATCCTTTTATGTTTTGATATCCCAAAAGAAAAAAGTTCGTTGAGGGTTAAAATCTGGAGAGACTTGAAGAAAATAGGAGCTGAAAAAAGAACAGGATCAATCTGGTCTTTAAGTTATTCAAGAATGAACTTAGGTGAATTCAAGAGAATCGCTCAACAAATAAATTCGAAAGGAGGAAAAGCCGAAATTTTTCTCGCAAATGTTATACGTATTACAAAAATCAATGAGAAAAAAACTTCTGATGTAATACGTATTACAAACTCGATCGACGATTTAATCAAGAAGAGTGTTATAATCCTTGACAAACCCTCTAACTTAACTTCAAGTCAAGCAACAGAAGAGATAAGAAAAATTTTTAACTCCAAAAAGTCAGGAAACTCAGGAATCCTAGACCCAAGAGCAACGGGAGTTTTATTAATAGCTCTAGACAAAGCGTTAAAGGCGATGCCAGTGTTGATGGGATTGGATAAAGAATACGAAGGAATAATGCATTTGCATAAAGATGTAAGCCTGAAAGCTTTGAGAAAAACCATAAAGAAAAAT
>CAZQBB010000008.1:0-10515 GCA_964591915.1 uncultured archaeon | reverse complement strand
AGAAAATAATCTTATATCATGAATTACTTAAACTTATTGTTCTTCCCAGGAATCTGCTTCTGGATATTCTTAGCATTCACTTATGAATGGTTTGACAGAAAGATAACAGCAAGGATACAGAGAAGAATCGGACCATATTTCACTGGAAAAGCTGGTTATCTTCAACCGTTTGCGGATTTCATAAAACTTTTGTCAAAAGAAGATATAGTTCCTGAGAAGGCCGATAAGTTAACTTATACTATCGCCTCGTTCTTGATATTGTTTATTCCTCTTTTCTCCTTGAGTTTTATCCCTTTCCTGGAACCTTTCTTAAGCTTCAACGGTGATATAATCCTTCTTCTTTATCTGCCAGTCTTTCAAACGATGTTAATACAAATGATAGGATTCTCTTCATCGAGTAGGTTCGGACTTGTAGGATGTGGAAGAGCTGCTCTTCAAGCGTTAGCTTTTGAGATAGCGATGATACTGGCTGGAATAACTCCTGTGATAGTTACAGGGTCTTTTAATCTATTAAGCATTTCCCGTTCAGGTTGGCTTGTATTCTCTCTTCCGTTAGCTTTTGTGGTTTTTATGATAAGCTTATTGGGTGAACTCCAGTTTTTACCTTTCGATATACCACATGCTAAGCAAGAGATAGTAGCAGGTTGGGAAACTGAACTGTCGGGAAAAAAGTTAGCTTTCATTAGGTTAGGAAAAGATTTAGAGTTTCTTTTCGTATGTTGTTTGATCGTTTCTCTCTTCCTCGGTGGGGGTAATCTCTTAGAATTTTTAATCAAGCTTACGTGTATAGTATTCTTCTTTTCTTTCTTGAAGAATATATTCGCAAGGTTCAAGATAGATCAAGCCATAAAAGTTGCGTGGAAGTATCTAATCCCATTAGCTTTATTTCAAATCCTGATAATAACAATTTGAGGTGTTTTTGATGATAGAGGCTTTGCTCGTGATACTCCTCGTTTCAGTAATACTAGCTGTTGAAAACAAGAATCTATTTCATTCAGTGTTATGTTTAGGGTTTGCTGGTATCGTCCTTGGGTTAATTTTTTTCCTCCTTCATGCCAACCTCGTTGGAATCTTTCAGATCGCAGTGTACGGAGGAATAAACATAGTGTTAATATTTTTAGTAACGATGCTCGGCGAAAAACATGAATGAAAAGTTCGAAGTAATGTTCATTCTCCTCTTCGGGTTTTTCTTACTATTGTTCATAACTCAATACAGTTTCGTTCTTTCATTCGTTCAAAGTCCTTTGCCTGATGTTATATGGAAACACAGATCCATAGAGAGTTTATGTCAAGGGATATTAATTTTCATGATAGTCATCGGAATCTTAAACATGGAGAGGAAGTAGAATGAATGAATTAGTATTAGCTTCAGCGTTAATCTTCATTTTCGGTATTTATTCTTTGATAACAAAAAAGAATCTTTTGAAGTCGTTAATAGGAATCATTTTAATGATCGAGAGTTCCCATCTCTTGTTCATCTCAATCTCTCCTCTTAATACTCTCGTCCAATACTTTGTCATTGTTTCGATAGTTATAAGTGGGTGTATAATGGCAACGACAGTAGGTTTCATACTTACTGTATACAGAAGAAAAGGAACTCTTAAAACTAAAGCGTTGAATGTGAGTTGATGTTAGAATTATTGATCTGGATTGTCCCCTTGGTATGTAGCGGAATAATACTGGCATTTGGTTCTTTCAGTAAGAAATTGATTAAAGCATTAGCATTTTTTTCCGTGGTATTCTGTTTGATATCTTCTGTAGGACTAAGAAATACTTCGAAAGAATTAATTTATCCATGGATACCTTCTCTTGGACTGAACTTCGAGATTCTTCTGGATAAATGGAGTGATACTTTCAATATTGTGGTTTCCTTGATAGGAACAATCATCTTGTTTTATTCTTTCGATTACATAAAGGAAGGTTTTGTAAGATACTATTCTCTTTTTTCGCTTTTCATAGGAAGTATGATAGGTTTTGTACTCTCTGGAAATTTTGTTCAACTCTTCATCTTCTGGGAGTTAATGGGTGTTTGTTCTTACTTACTCATAGGATTTTGGTATAAAAAAGAAAAAGCAGTCAATGCGGGGTTAAAGGCCATACTCACGACTAAGATCGGTGATGTATGCCTCTTCTTGGCAATCTTATTATTTTTCTTATCTACCGATTCATTCAGTCTATCATCCTTGAACTCTCTTTCTCTATTCAAACAGCCAATAAGCGTCCTTCTTGTCTTTGCAGTCTTGACTAAATCAGCTCAGTTTCCATTCTATTTTTGGTTGGCTGATGCGATGGAAGGCCCTACCACAGTCTCAGCTCTTTTACATTCTGCAACGATGGTAGCTTCTGGAGCATTTTTACTCTTGAGAGTTTCGCCTATCATGACTCCACAAAGCTTATTCTTATTGATGATATTCTCGAGTATAAGCCTTCTTTTGGGAGGTTTTCTAGCATTAACCAATTATGACGTAAAGAGAGTGTTAGCATTCTCAACTATAAGCCAACTCGCTTTCATAATCCTTGCAATAACCTCTCTCAACTATCTTGGTGGCTTTACTCACATGGTTAACCATGCATTTTTCAAATCCCTTCTCTTCCTCTGTGCTGGAGTTTTCATTCATTACTCAAGAAGTAGAGATTTGAGGAAAATAGGATTATCAAGAAGATATGCTCCCATCTTATTCTTCACTTCCTTGGTAGGAATTCTAGCTCTAGCAGGAATTCCTCCATTGAACGGCTTCTGGAGTAAAGAATTGATTCTTTCTTCAAGCTTCGGAACTAATGATTTTCTTCTCATTATTTTTAGTGTAGGAACCTTATTAACCATTCTCTATTCTTTCCGACTTCTCTCAAAAGTTTTTTCAAGAAAAAGAGTCAAGGAAAGTTTTGGTTTTATGCAGCTTTCGATGATAACACTTTCATTAATTTGTATAATCTTAGGAGTTACAGAAATATCTTTATCAGAGTTCAAGGTTGAAGTAATAATTTTATCTTCAGGTTTAGTAGGTCTAGGGTGCCTTTTTTCTTATATTTATTATTTCAAAGGAATTTATCTGGTCAAGGAAAAAAGACTTTATAACCTTTTAAAGAATGAATTTTATCTAGAAGGTTTGTTTTCAAGACTCGAGAAACTTTCAGAAAAACTTTCAAGGTTTGAAGCTTTTGACAGAGCAATAAGCAAAAGTGGATTTTTTCTCAGTAGATTCTTCTATAAACTCTTAGAACTTGATATAGAAAAAGTTGGAGTGGAAAATCTGAGTAGGTTCTTTAAAGGATTGTATAGATCCCTTAAGAGTTTGCAAACAAGTTACCTAAATTACAATATATTAAGTGTAGTAGTTGGAATCGTGATTTTATTGATATTAATACTCTTGGGTGTGTGAGATGGATCTGATAATTCTAAGTTTAATAATCCTTTTCGGAGGCTCTGCATTAGTTGCTATAGTTAAAAAACATTCTGGTTTGATCTCGACTCTAACCTTAGCTCTAAGTTTAGTGTTGTTACTCATCAATGGAACGGATTTTTTCATTGATTATCCGCTCTATCCTCGAATGAGATTGAGTTTCGGGATACTATTAGATAAATTAAGTTTTCCTTTCGCATCTATGATCCTTTTCATATCAACATTAGCAAGTTACTTCTCTATGGATTACATGAAGAAGAAGAAAAATGTTCATCTCTACTTTGCTTCTCTGATCCTGTTCGCCACAGGAATGTACGGAGTTACTCTCTCTACTAATTTCATCCAATTCTACATCTTCTGGGAATTGATGATAATACCAGCTTATTTGCTAATAGCCTACTGGGGACATGGTGAGGCGAGTAGAACAGCATTAACTTTCTTCATCTTCATGCATGTTGGAGCATTGTTAATACTGGGAGGGATCCTCTGGATTTTTCTCCACACAGGAAGTTTCAATATTCTTCAAATCATCCAAGAAAAATCACTTATTCCTTTGAGCATCGCTAAAGGTCTCTCTTTGCTCTTCTTGATAGGATTCGGAATAAAGATGGCAATAATTCCTCTCCATGCATGGCTACCAGATGCTCATAGCGAAGCCCCAGCCCCCATTTCAGCGATGCTTTCTGGTTTAATGATAGGGATTGGAGCCTATGCAATAGCAAGAATTGTTTTGCCACTTTTTCCAGTAGTTTTATCTCAATATAATCTATGGCTAGTCATCATCTCTTTAGTAACGATGTTCTATGGTGGAATCATGGCTCTAGCACAGAATGATGTGAAAAGGTTACTAGCATACTCTAGCATAAGTCAGATGGGGTATGTGTTCTTTGGTTTGTTCTTACCGAACTCTGTAGGTTTTACTGGTTCGATACTTCAAGTCTTGAACCATGCAATTGTTAAATCATTACTCTTCTTCATGTCGGGAGTGTTAATATACTCTGCTGGAACGAGAAACCTCAAAAAGTTGGGAGGTCTGATGAAAGATATGCCAGTGATAGCTTGCAGTTCTATCATAGCTGCTCTAGCTTTATCTGGGATTCCTCTGTTTAACGTCTTCATTTCTGAGTGGATGATATTTCAAGGAGGAATGATGAGCGAAAATCTTTTATCGACTGGAATTGCTATAGGAATAACGTTCTTAACGATGGCTTACTCTCTATGGATGGTAAAGAGAGTTTTCTTCGGAGTTCAAATTGCCAGGATTAAAAGAGCGCCAACTCTTAAGATGAGATTGACTATGATCATACTTACAATAATAATAATATTGGTGGGCATTTGGCCTTCTCCAATAATAGATTTACTGATGTGAGAAGATGTTTAATCTACCCATGGATACACTTCTGATTTTTTCTTTAGTCTTAGCTTTCCTCGATGTACTTCCGAAAAAACTAGAGAAATTAGCATGGATTTTAACTTTAATTGCATTCTCTCTGAGTTTATGCTTTTCAATACAATTGTTTCTTTCTTTTGAACTTCCGTTTACGACCGCTCAAACTCTGATTTTGCCAGGAGTTTCGTCTTACTTCAGGATAGACTTGTTTTCTTTCTTTCTTGTCTTCTTATCATTATTTGTTTGCATTCTCATCACTCTCTTTAACTTTAGGTATCCTTGTGAGAGAAAAATAGGGTATTACATACTTCTTCTTTTGTGTGAATTTAGTCTCATCGGAGTAACTTTTTCCTTCGATTTCTTCACTCTTTTTGTATTCTGGGAGATGATGGCCTTAAGCTCTTATTTTTTGATAACTTTTGGAGGAAAAACTGATGAACTGGTTGCATTAAAGTACATATTTATAAGCGTTACAGGATCAGCAATCCTTCTCTTCTCCTTAGCGTTGCTTTTCGGTCAAGTCCATAGTTTAAACTTTCAAGAAGTTATGAATTTTGTTAAATCAGCGAATCCTACGATGATGAAGTTCATCCTTGTGTTGATGAGTGTATGCTTTGCCATAAAATCTGGAATAGTTCCATTCCATATATGGGTTCCCGATACTTATCAAGAAGCTTATACTCCAACAACAGTTTTCTTCTCTTCAATACTTTCTAAGCTCGGTTTGTTTGTTATCTTAAGAATTCTTTTTCTCTTTTTTCCCCTTCATCCTTTCTTTCAAGTTGTGTTAACGATACTATCTTTAGCTACGATGTTCTTGGGAAATACACTCGCTCTATTCGAATACAACCTTAAACGTTTACTAGCCTTCAGTAGTATAGCACAGATTGGCTACATACTTTTTGCAATCTCCATCTTTACTGTTGATAGTTTAACTGCTGGATTATTTCATGTGATAAATCATGCCATCATTAAGGCGTTGATGTTCTTCATAGCAGGAATCTGTTTTTATATGACTGGAAAGGAAAGGTTGAATGATATAAGAGGGATAGGAAGGAGTAATAGAATACTTGGTTTTTCTATACTGGTTGGAAGTCTTGCTCTAACAGGAGTACCACCATTTCCGGTATTCTTCTCTGAATTGTTGATTGTTCTTTCTGGAATAAAGGCTGGTCATTTTGTCTTAGTTTTTATGTTTCTCTTCAATCTAGTTATTTCTGTAGTATATTACATCAAAATCCTTCGTGAATTACTTTTAAGAAAGGGAGGGAAAGTTAAAAAGAAAATTCCTATAACTATGCAGATAACCATATTATTACTCACACTTGGAAATATTGTAATCGGGTTGTATCCATGGCCTTTCCTTGACTTCTTAAGAGAAACAGTAAACTTTCTTTTCAGCGTTACTTAAGCTTTCTTTCTCTACGTTTAGGTCTTAAATCTCTAGATCCACACTTCCTGCATTTTACTTTTCCTTCTCTAACTTTTGTGTAATCAGCTCTAATCTTACTCTTACACTTTCTACAGACGAATACTCTGTGATAAAGTCTTCTCGTAGCCTCTGGAAACGTCTTTTTTACCATTCCTATCCCCTTCTATTAAATCATGAAGCTCTCAATTTAAGTAATTTTCCATCTCATCCTTGAGTTTTTCAAGTCTTAAAACGACTGGACTCTTTGATCCAAACATTTTCCTGAATTTTTTCAGAGTAGGTTCTATCGAATCATACTCTACTTCTCTCCTTTCTACAGTTTCTTCCCCATTTTCATTCCCAAACACTAATTCACTCTCAAAAAATTTATCAGCATAGGATAAGATTTTTTCTTCAAGAGTCTCGGGCACGAAATTCTTGTTCGGTAAACCTAATTTTCCTGCTTCTTCAGCCGTTATCCCAGCTCCAACATGTCTCTCTACCATTCTTATCACTCTTTCAGGAAAGTTGAGTTTTCTTAGGATCTTTCCGGATTCTATTCCATGTCTCACATCTTGAGTTACACTCCTTCCTATATCGTGAAGGTATGAGCCGATCTCTAAAAGTTCTAAGTCTACCTTAAACCCTCTTTTTAAAAGTCTTCTTCCTATCTCCAAAGCTTTTCTTCTTACCTTTAATGAATGCTCTATTATGTTTGGGTGAGAAACGAGTTTTATCATCAACAGCTTTCTTGCTCTCTCTGTTTCTGTGGACATGAACTCACTAAAGAGTTGAAACATAAATGATTTAAGTGTTTCTCCCGAATCTATGAAACGTTATCATGCGAACTATCAAGAGAGAGATAAGGATTATTGGCTTTGATGATGCTCCGTTCATTCCTAGGTCGAGAGGGAAAGTCCCGGTGATAGGAGTAGTCTTTAGAGGAGGAGACTTTTTAGACGGTATACTCAAAACAGAAGTTACTATAGACGGAATGGATGCAACCGACATTCTAATAAAGACCGTTAATCGGTCAAAACATAAAGACCAGCTTAGGGTAATAGTCCTGAATGGCATAACGGTAGGGGGCTTTAACATGATAAACATCTCAAAACTCTGGAAAAAAACTAATCTTCCAGTAATAGTAGTAAACAGAAAAAAACCGAACTTAGAAAAAATAAGAAAAGCTTTAAAAAATTTCAAAGATTTTAAAGAAAGATGGGGATGTATAAAGGATGCTGGAAAAATATACAGGATGAGAATAGAAAAGAATAAAAATATTTACTTTCAATTTAAAGGTTTAAAACAAGATGAAGTTGAAAGAATAATAAGGTTAAGCTGCACGAGAAGTTTGATCCCTGAGCCCCTTAGGGTTGCACACCTGATAGCATCTGCCCTGATAAAGGGAGAGAGTGGTGGAAGAGCATGAAAATAAAAAAAGATTTGGTAGAAACTGTTGCTTACGTAATTCTTGGAGTGTTGACAGCATATTTGCTCAACTTTGGTTTAGGTCTTGCTTTAGGTACTCCTCTGCCAGTAGTCGCAGTCGTCTCTGATTCTATGACACATGATGCAACTACACCGATAAGACATTACCAATTCCTAGAAAACCTTGGTTACTCGAAAGAAGAGATAGATTCTTGGCCGATAACTGGAGGTTTCTTGAGAGGTGATGCACTAGTTGTCGTCGGGGTAAAACCTGAAGATTTAAAGGTTGGTGACGTTATAGTTTTCCAGATTGAAGGACAGAGCACTCCGATAGTTCATAGGATAGTCAAGATAGAGAACGGACAGATAATAACGAAAGGAGATCACAATCCAACTTATGATCCTTGGAGGCCGAAGAAGATTTATGGAAAGGTAGTTACGGTCATACCTCTACTCGGATGGCCGAAGCTGGTCCTTACCCAATTAGTTGGAGGTTTGATAAGATGAAATTCTGCGAGAAATGTGGAAATTTGATGATAGCCGAGAAAAGAAAAGGAAAGTTAGTGTATGTGTGTAGGAAGTGTGGACACACATCCCGCGTAAAAGTTAAATCAACAAAAATCTCTGAAGTTTTGAAAGCTAAAGAAGAAAAAATACCTGTTGTAAGAAAAGATGAAGCATTCAAACAATATCCTAAGACAAAGATAATTTGTCCGAAATGTGGCAATAATGAAGCTTATTGGTACATGCAACAGACAAGATCTGGAGATGAACCTCCAACTCATTTCTACTGCTGTACTAAATGCGGCTATAAATGGCGTGAATATTAAAAACTTATTAAAATTAACAACCATTATTCTATCGTGTTGTACAAGAATCATTACGAGAAGAAAAAGATCATCGAGATAAACCCTGAAACGGATTCTAAAGTAAAGATTATGGGATTTGTAGTGGATAAGAAAGAGGATACTTTAATCCTGGATGATGGGAGCGGGAAAGTTAGAGTATTTTTTGATTTACCTAGTGTGACCGAAAGAATAGAAATCAATCAACTCATAAGAATTTTCGGTTCTGTAGTACCAACAGAGAACGGGTTCGATGTGAAGGCTGATATCATACAAGATTTATCTGGTTTAGATATAAATCTATATAAAAAAGTTGAGGAATTGTATAATAGAATGGGGGTGTAATCATGTTTAAGGCAGTTATGTCGGATAGTAGCTTACTGAAGGATTCTATTTCTACTATAGGTGAACTGATAGATGAAGGTATTTTCAAGATAAACAAAGATGGAATAAGCCTCATAGCTGCTGATAGAGCAATGGTTGCTGTCGTGGATTTTAAACTCCCAGCTACTGTTTTTGATGAATTCAAAGTGGACAAAGAAGAGAACATAGCTGTGAATTTAACCAACTTAGTCTCTGTTTTGAAAAGAGTCGGAGCTAACGAAAAACTGGAGTTAGAACTGAAGGATAACAAGTTAGAGATAAGGATGAAGAATTCCTCGACTAGGAAATTTACAGTTCCTCTTCTGGACATAAGACAGGAGGAGATTCCTCCGATAGATCAGTTAGAGTTTAAAGCAAGAGCAAAGATAAGAGCTGATACATTCAAGAGCGGAATAGAAGATGCTGATATAGTGAGTGATTCTGTGGTTTTAGAAGCAAACGATAATAAATTCAGGATGAGTGCAAGTGGAGATATAAGTTCTGCTGAATTGTTACTCGAGAAAGGAAATGAAGCTCTTCTTGATTTGGAAACGATGGAAGAAGTAAAGGCAAGGTATCCTTTGGACTACTTGAAGAAAATGATAAAAGCCTCGAAGTTAGCGAATGAAATAAACCTGAGGTGGTCCAAGGATTATCCTCTTAGAATGGATTTTGTCTCTGTCGATAAAGTGAGTATGGGTTTTGTTTTAGCTCCTAGAGTGAGTGAGGAATAAACTTAAAACAATTTCATAATCAAGGAAGTTTGACTTTAGAAAGGATTCTAACATACCTATTAGTTCTTCTTATTTCTTTTTCAAGAATGTCTATAGCTTTTAGCAATCTCTTGCTTTCTTCACTCCTCATTCTTTTAAGTTCATCTTTGTAGCCTTTAAACTCTTCAAGACTGTTCATTATCTTCTTCTCGATTTTTGCAAGGATTATCTTCTTGACAGCATCTAGTAAATTTCCATCTGACTGAAGGTAAAGTTTCCTGTCTCCAGGTTTTTTTATCTTCTTTACCATTCCAACGCTTTCTAAAAAGTCGATACTCAAAGAAACCATGGAGGGAGAATATCCAGTCTCTTTTGCTACCTGAGAAAGTGGAATAGGAGTATCATGAGTTAGCAAACAAGCAATGACTCTTCCGTAAACATCAGAATAACCTAGGCTATTTGCTATATCAGCAAAACTCGAATATATCTTCTCCCTTATTTTCTCTTCTTTCATTATTATAATTTGACAGATAAAACTATTTAAACTTTTAAAAACTATTAAAAGTTATGAAAGTTAAAAAGTTTGAGTTATGGTCTTCCAGTATTTGCCCTGTTTGTTCAAGAAGAATTCCAATGAGAATTTTTGAGGATAAAGGGAAAATATACCTGGAAAAAACTTGTCCTGAACATGGTAAGTTTAAAGATGTTTATTGGGGAAATGCTGAACTCTATAAATGGTTTTACAAAAATTGGAATCAAGCAAAGTATATAGGACAAGGAATAGAGAACCCTAGAACAGAAATAAAAAAAGGGTGCCCTTTCGATTGCGGTTTATGCCCCCAACATAAAACTCATACTGTTTTAGGAATAATAGACGTAACTAACAGATGTAACATGTCTTGCCCGATCTGTTTTGCTTTTGCTGGGGCTGCTAACTACGTTTATGAGCCGAGTTATGAACAAA
>CAZQBB010000007.1:0-11438 GCA_964591915.1 uncultured archaeon | reverse complement strand
CCATCTCTTGAGCTTTCCTGAAATCCCTTCCAAATGCGGCAACGTCATTCATTATTTCTTCAGGAGTTTGTTGAAGGGTTATGTAAACTCCATTCTCTCCCATGCAAAGAGCATTCCATATGAACTGTGAACCGAAGATAGTTTTTCCTGTTCCGGCTTCTCCAGAGAGGAGAATGACTGACCCAGGAATAAAACCTCCTTCTATGAGTTCATCTAAACCAGGAATTCCAGTAGGAACTCTTTTGATTCCCTTTTCCAGCTTCATTCCCTCTTGTTTTTGAAGTGAAGTCTGAGACACTTGTTCCAAAGAGAGTAATTCATTCCTTTTCAATTCTTCCAAGGACTTTTCTTCCATATGTAAAACTTGAACTACCTGAAATTTAAGTTTTAAAATCTGAGAATCTAATTAAGTATGATATGAGAAGAGTAACCATCAAGAACTTTTGGTCTTACGATTCAGATGAATGCAACATTCAAATCCCCATAATCAAAGATTTAGAAGAGATTTTTAAGGGAAGGGTTGTTTTTGAGAACATAAATGCTGAGGAAAATAAAGAAGAGGTTGAAAGATACGGGATAAAAGAATTTCCGACTATAATCGTGGAATGTAACGGAAGGGAAAAAGAAAGGTTTATTGGCTTAACTCAAGAACTTTTCTTAAAAAAAGCCATTGAAAGAGCGTTGAGTGAGTGTCAATGAAAGTTTTTCAAGATTCGATAGAGTTAGAAACGAGGGAAAACTTTGAGTACATCAACATAACCAAGAAAGTTCAAGACATAGTCGAAAGATCGAAAGTAAAGGATGGTATGGTTTTTGTTAATTCCTTACACAATACTGCTAGTGTGATAATCCAAGAGAATGACCCGACCATACACGAAGATACTAAGATGATAGCCGAAGAATTAATCCCTTTCGAGAAGGACTATAAACATTCGTACGAAGGAAACGTGAACGCGACTGCACATATAAAGAATCAGTTCGTCGGGAACTCAAACTTAGCTATTCCCATAAAGAATGGAAAACTTGTTCTGGGTACATGGCAACAGATTTTCTTCCTCGAGTTACTTGAACCAAGAAGAAGAGAAGTTCTAGTTACTGTGATAGGAGAATAGGTTTACTCAGTTTCGAATTGAGCCAACCTTCTTCTTGCTTCTTCTTTAACTGTATCATCGATGATTATCAAAACTTTTCCTCTCCCGGGCTGTCCATAAATTATAGCTGAATCTTTTCCTGAATGAAGGATGACTGGGAACGCTAATAAGTCTTCTTCTCCTTCCACAAAAACTGCACTCTCTCCACTCATTGCATTCTTTATGAGATTCCATGACTCTTTGACTATTCTTCCCCTAGGATTCTTGAGTGAAAATTTTCTCGAGTAATGAGATAGAAGGTAATCCTTGTAATCCACGGGTTTTCTCATGACTTTTCCGTCTATTATTATGTTGTGTGGTTTGAAACCAGCTTTTAAGAAATCATGAGAAACGACGTCACCCACACAAACTATTCTTTCAACCTTCTCTTCTTCGATCGATGATATTATATCCTTCGTTACCGTTTCATTATCACCTTCGAAGAGTATGCCAATCGGTTTTAACCTTAGTTCTTCTCTCAACCTCTCGGTCACTACATAATCGACTAAGATTCTTCCTTCTCTATCTATTTCTCCTTTCCTTATCCTTGAAGAAGAGATTTTTCTACCATCTTCACCGTAAACATAGGGGATTTCAATTATCTCCAAAGGGTTTAAACCCTTCCTTCTTCGGATTACGTTTATTCTTTCGCAAGTTTTTCTCGTTTCTTCTGTCGCTACTATTATGTCTAAATCTTCTCTCTCGATCGAAGGACCAAAAATGTCGTAAATCGGTACTATCTCGAATTTTTTTCTGTATTTCTTCACGAAATCCTCTACAGCTTTTCTTCTTTTCTCGAATGACCATATAGAATTCTGCATCACTATTTTTTCCAGCATGGAAGGAGTGGTTAAACCTATTATGACTTTTTCTCCAGATTTGAAAGCTTTATCCAGGAAAGCTTTATGACCAGCATGCAACCGATCGAAGGTTCCTCCAACTATGACTGTTTTCATAAAGAAATAAGAAGAAACTCAAGAATATAAAAGGTTTGTAGGATGAGAGGATTAAAGAATTAAAACTGAAAAGTCAATAAATTCTTCATGAGGTTAGCTCTCGCATCTTTTTTTACACTCTTGGTACTCTTCGGTTTTCTCTTTTCAGTAATCTTACTGGGAGCCTATCTTCTCGGATACATAGAATGGTATCTCCTACTCGGCTTGACGATATTCTTCAATTTTCTACTCTGGCTGTTTTCTCCGTACATAGGAGATTTTGTAAACAAATGGTTCTACAAGATGAAATTCATCGGAATAGATGGTTTGAGAAAGATCGATAAGGAACTAGCTGATTTCGTCGAGAAGACTTGTAAGAAGAACGGAATAAAAGTCCCGAAGATTGGCTATATTCCTGATGATAACCCTCAGTCTTTCACTTATGGTTCAGCCAGTTTTAACGCAAGAATCGTTTTCACTCAAGGAATAATAGAATACTTAGATTCAAACGAAAGAAAAGCAGTGTTCGGACATGAGCTCGGTCACATAATCCACAGAGATTTTATAGTCATGAGTGTTGCTTCTACAATCCTTCAGCTTATGTACGAGCTCTATTGGATTTTTACCAGGACTAGAGGAAAAAGAGAGGAAAAGAGCAAGCTCTTCATAGTCGGAATAATTTCATACGTGTTCTACTGGATAGGAACTTATATAGTACTCTTTCTCTCAAGGTTGAGAGAATACTATGCAGATGAATTCTCAGCACAGGCTACTGGAAACCCAAACTACTTATCTTCAGCCCTATTGAAGATTGCTTACGGAATCTTGGCTAAACCAGACAAGGAGAATGAGATAAGGTTAATGAAATCAACCAGGACTTTAGGGATATTCGATTTTAAATCTGCAAAGCAAGTGGGTCTTCTCTACGCTGATGCTTTAAGATCCCGATCTTTCGGGATGATCGAAAAATCTTTTCTCTTCGATCTGAAGAATCCTTGGGCATTCTTCATAGAGTTAAGCTCGACGCATCCTTTAACAGGGAAGAGGATAAGAAGGTTGTGTAAGCTTGCTTCGAAGATGAAGAAGAAACCAATGTTCGATTTCAAGAAGATAGAAGCTTTCCCAGTAGACAAGAAGAAACTGTACGAAGGCTTTCTTATTGATGTCATCATGCTTTACTTGCCCGTGTTCATGATCTTAGCTGGGATATTGTGTTTATTCGTAGGATTCATATTCCGTCTTTCTTTCATTCCTCTAATCCTCATCGGTAAAAGTTTAATAATCTTATTTGGCTTAGGGATAATATTCCAAACTCTTTATAAGTATAGAGAAAAGGAGTTCAGGAAGAGTAGTGTGTCCGAGTTGATGAGTAATGTCTATGCATCTCCGATCAGAGGAATTCCCGCAGAGTTAAAAGGAAAGGTTATAGGAAAGGGAATTCCTGGTTTTATCTTTTCGGAAGATATGATGTTTCAGGATAAGAGTGGCTTGATCTACTTGAACTATGAAAGTCTTATTCCTCTGTTTGGTAATCTGGCTTTCGCTTGGTGGAAGGTTAAGAAGTTGATAAACAAACCATGTTCAGTAAAGGGATGGTTTGTGAGGGGAATGGCTCCTCTTTTTGAGCTTAAGGAATTGAACACAAAAGAGGAGAAAATAAAAGGAAGAGTCAGAACGATCGGGTTGGTCATCGGTTTCTTCATAATAATACTTGGTCTGTTCCTTTTCATGCTCTAAGAATAAAAGTAAATTTTTATAGAATAAAATTCTTGATTGTATGAAAAGGTTGAAGTTCTTAGATTACGAAAAAATTAAGCCTAGATTGTATCAAGAGATGATAGCAGCTACAGCTGTCCAGAAGAATACTCTCTGTATACTTCCTACCGGGATGGGTAAGACTCTGATCGGGATAATGGTTGCTGCTTATAGGTTAGAAAATTTTCCTGAAAGTAAAGTACTCATGCTCGCTCCTACTCGCCCCCTTGTTAATCAACACATGAAGACTTTCAAGAGGTTGATGAAATTCAAAGATTCCGAGTTTATTGCCTTAACTGGAAAGGTTCGCCCGAGTGAAAGAAAAATTCTTTACTCGAAAGGAAAGATATTCTTCGCAACTCCTCAGTTGATAAGGAACGATGTTGAGAATAAGATTCTTAACCTGAAGGATTACACATTGATCATAGTTGATGAATGTCATCGCTCTGTTAAACGCTATGCTTACACTTCAGTCATCGACTACTATCTTGAGCAATCTTCCCACCCTTTAATTCTAGGATTAACAGCTTCCCCAGGAGGAATAAAGGATAGGATTGAAGAAGTTAAGAAGAATTTACACGTTGAAGCTGTTGAGATAAGGACTGAAAGTGATGAGGATGTTAGGCCTTACATTCAAAAAACTTTCATAGAGAGGGTTTATGTTGAACTGCCTGAAGAATTGAAAGAGATAAAAGGATATCTTGAGAATGCTTACAAGAAAAGACTAGAGTGGCTTATCAGTTCTAAACTCGTAGATTCGATGAAAGTGACGAAGAAAGAATTGCTTCAACTACAGAAAGAGATAGGAAAGATGTATGAAGAAAAGAAAGATTTTATGGTAGCTAAAGCTTTGACAACTTGTGCCCAAGCCATAAAGATAGAGCATGCTATAGAATTGTTGGAAACTCAAGGAATAACTCCTCTCTACAAATACTTTCTAGATTTGGAGAAGAAGAAGTCTTTAGCCACGAAAAAAGTCTTGAGCGATCCTTATGTGACGGAAGCGAGAAGAAAGACAAGAGAATTGTTCATCAAAGGAATGGAACATCCTAAGCTTGAGAAAACTCTGGAAATAGTAAAGGAAGAGATAAGAAAGAAAACAAACTCAAAGATAATAGTCTTTGCCAATTATCGTTCGAGTGTTGAAAAAATAACAAAATTATTGAAAGGGAACGGGATAGAAGCGAGAGAATTCATAGGACAAGCTGTCAAGAATGGGAAAGGATTAAAACAGAAAGAACAAATCGAAATACTGAATGAGTTCAACTTAGAATTGTTCAACGTTCTTGTTGCAACAGCAGTTGGAGAAGAAGGCTTGGATATAGAAGAGGTTGACCTTGTCATATTCTATGAACCAGTTCCTTCGGCTATAAGGAGTATACAAAGGAGAGGAAGAACTGGAAGAACGAAAACAGGGAGAGTTATCTTCTTGATCGCGAAAGGAACAAGGGATGAGGGATATTATTGGAGTGCTTATCATAAGGAGAAAAGGATGAAGAGGATACTCAAAGGGTTCAAGAGTATGAAAAAGAAAAAGATATCGGATTTTGTGAGTGGATGATCCAAAGAATTCTTAAGCCGAAAGATAAAGTCGTGATAATGGTCGATTTCAGAGAGAGAAATTCTCAGGTAGCTGATTATCTGAGGGATTTTGGAGCTTTAGTCAAGTTTCTTCCTTTAGAGGTTGGTGATTACCTTTGTTCAGAGAGAGTTTGTATAGAAAGGAAGAGTGGGAACGATTTCGTTTCTTCCATAATCGATGGAAGATTGATGGAACAGGCTAAAGACTTGAAGTTAAACTTTCAAAAACCACTTATTCTAATAGAAGGTTCCTACAGGGAAAGCATCAACGAGAATGCTATAAAATCCGCCATAGCATCTTTACTAGTTGATTTCGAAATCCCTGTCCTGATGACGAGGGATGAAAGAGAAACGGCAAGAACAATCTTCTGGATTGCTAAAAGAGAGCAGAGAGAAGGAAGGAGAGAAGTAGGAATAAAAGGAAAGAAAAAACCTAAAGAAACGAGAGAGTTACAGGAGCGTATAATCTCGGGTTTACCTGGAATTTCAACAGTCTTATCAAGGAGGATAATGAAGAAATTCAAGACGATCAGGAGGTTTGCATGTGCGAGTGAAGATGAGATATCTAAAGTCAAAGGAATAGGAAAGGTTCTGGCTAAGAAACTTTATAAATTGTTGAATGAAGAATATGGAGGGAGTGAGTGAAGAAACCGATAATCGTTGGTTATGATCCGGGAACGACTGCTGCTCTGGCTATAGTAGACACGAAAGGAAACGTTCTTTTCTTGAAGAGTAAAAGAGGGTTCAAGAGGAGTGAAATCCTAGATACTATAACGAAGATAGGTAAACCACTTCTGATAGCTGGTGATAGGAACCCTCTACCAAAAAGTGTCGAGAAATTAGCGAGTATACTCGGTTGTAAAACTTATTATCCGAAGAAATCTCTTTCTTTGAGAGAAAAGGATGAATTAACGAAGGATCTCTCGAGGATAATAGAAGATGAACATGAAAAAGATGCTCTGGCATCCGCACTCCAGGCATTCAAAGCTCATTCAAAACTCTTCAAGAGGGCAGAAATCACACTTTCATCGATAGGTTCGGAAGAATTGTATGAAAGAGTTATAGAGTCCGTCATGTTGGGAAAATCAAGGAATCTTTCCGATGCCATCGGAAAATTCATCAGTAGACCGAGGAAAGAGAAAGAAAAGAAGGTTGTTAAGAAGAAGCCTTTACAAGAGGAAATCGAAGAGTTGAGAATGAAGTTAAAACAGTTGGAGTCTGATGTGAGAATACTCAAGGACTACAACGAGAGTTTAAAGAAAAGGTTGATAGAAAGTCGGAAGAGAGTTGAATATTACAGGAAGAAGTTGGAAGAGAGGATAGATATAGATTCCCTTGGGATTCTGAAAAAGAAGATGAAGCAGTTAAAAGAGAAACTTGAAGAGAGTAAGGATATTATCAGAAGATTGAAATCCTTGAGAGAGATTGAGCTAAAAGGTTTTATCCCGTTGATAGAGCTGAAGAGGATCAACATGAGTATACTTGAGTTCTTGGATGAAACAATAGGGTTGAAAAAGAGAGTGTTGTTTTCTGGAACGATGGAAAATGCTCAAATCTTGAACGAGTTTGATATAAAAGCTCTAGTAGTAAGGAAAATCGATGAAAATATGTTGAAGAGAGTTAATTTTCCAGTGATCTCAACAAAAGATATATCCATCGAGAGAATGAAGAATGTATTAGTTGTGAATGAAGAAGATTTTAACAGGGCTTTAAAAGAAGCGAGAAAGAAGGGTTTTTTAGAATGGGTAAGAGAATACAGGAAAAGGAAGTTTTAAAAGAAGTTGTTTTTTTCCTCTCGAAGTTCAACATTCTACTCATTCCTTTCTATGCCATAATATACTTTGACATCTCTTTCTATCCTTTACAGGTAGCTTTCGCTAATTTCATAGCAGGAATCTTAAGATTCCTCAAGTGTAAAGTTTTAACCTCAGGTTTTTTCCTCTACTTAGGAGAAGAAGCATACCCGATCGACATATCGAGGGATTGTATAGGTTGGAAGAGTTCATACTCGTTGTTCGCATTAGTGTTTGCAACCCGTGGAAGAATAAGGGATAAATTGAGATTCCTTGCTGTTTGGATTCCTTTCTTGCTCTTCTTCAATGTGCTGAGAGTGTTAGCGGTCATCCTCTCAGGCTTTGCTTTCGGGTTTGAGTATCTTGAACTAATCCATGCAATCCTTTGGCAGGGGATTACTATTATCGTTTTATTGGCAGTATGGTACCTTTGGCTAAAAAAGAGAAAATTAAATAGAGGAAAAGAAAAATTAATAATATAGATTTCCAGTGGTGAATTCTTGGTATCGATAAAAGAACTGAGAAAAAAAGTCGAAGATTTCGAGGGAAAGTTTGAACTCTCCAGACTTGAGACTAAGAAGAAGTTAGCTGATATTGAGTTAAGATTGGCTCAGATTGATCAAAAGTTCAAAGAAGTTTGGACTAGCTTTCCACAGATAAAAACTCGTTCTGAGGAAACTCAAGATCTTATCAACATCATAAACTTAGGATTGATAGAGTTTAAGCGTAAGTTTGAAGAGACGGATAAACGTCTTCTTAACTTGGAAAAGATTCCTTCTGATGTCAAAAGAACAGTAGAAGGATTAGAGGAGAAATTGAAGAGCTTGGAGGAAAACATCAACAAAGTTTCTGAGAGTGTTAATTCACTTTCTTCCTTGAAAGAGGAGGTTAATAAAAGCGTACAAGAGGCACTAGCAAAGTTCGATGCTTTAAGGGAGGATTATGAAAGGTACAAGAGTGAAGTCCTAAGCATGAAGAACCAACTCGATGCTTTTTCTTCGAGTATAAAATCCTTCGAGAGAACTTTTCAACTCAGCAAGACTGATGAAGTCTTCAAACGTTTTGATGTGATGGAAGGAAAGATAGCAGGCATGGAAGCAGAAGTAAAGAAAATCCTCGATTCTATGAAGAACACTTCAATCCTGGAGAGTGATGTGGAAGTCCTCAAGAGAAACATGAAAGAAATGAGATCTTCGATGATGGATGCCCTGAACAAGATAGACGAGATAGAGATGAGTTTCAACAAGAAGTTTGCCTCCTTAGAGAATCTGGAAATGAAGGCTGAACATCTCCAGTACATAGAAGATACCTACAGGCGTATGAAAGAGGAGGCTGAGAGGATAGAGAAGCTTAAATCAGAGATGGAAGAAACTTTCAGGAAGATGAAGAGTATAGAAGAGAGTGTTTTGAAGAGTTCTTCTGAGATCGAAAATTTGAGAGTAAACTTGACGCAGACAAGAGAGATGAGTGAGAGAAACAGGATTAAACTGGAAGAGATGAAAAGGTTGGGATTGGATGAAAGGGTTAAAGATTTGAGCATGAGATTAAGAAAACTTGAAGAGAGTTTAGCTGGAACTAAAACAGAGGAATTGAAATCTGAAATGCAAAGGATGAAGGAAAGCTTGAGTAATATGAGTAAGTTCTTCGAAGAAACGAGCAAGAAAACTGTTGAATTGGAGAGTAAGATCATCAACCTGAGTCAAGCTGTTAACGAGAGTAAACTCCAGGTCGAAACCCTCAAGAAAGAGGAAGTGTTCAAGCTTTTGATGGATAACGAAAGGATTAAGAAGATTCTTAAACAGTTGAGTGAAAGAGTAGATTTGCTCAAATCGGAGAAAGCTGTAAGTATGATTCCGAGGGGAAAGTTACTCGAAGAAATAGAATCCCTGAAGAAAGTAGTGCAGAATTTGAGCGAAGAGAAAGAAAAAATGAAGAAAGCGATGGAAGAAAAACCTGAAATAGAGAAAAGAATAGAGAATTTAGAGAAGAAGTTGAAGGAGATAGAGAAAGAACTCGCTAGCTTAGGATACAAACCTGTGATAATAGAGTGATTCTATGGAAGAAGGATGGATGAAGAAGTTTGAATCTGAATGGAATTCTTTGTTAATTAGAGTGAAAAAATTAGAGTACTGGTTTAATTACTTGAACAAGAAAGTTGATGAATTGGAGAAAGACTTGCAAAAATTCTGGACTTTAACTGCTGGACTGAATAAACTCATGCCTGAGATAGAAGAAAGGATAGACAAACTGGAAGAAAAAATCAAAACTCCGAAGAAAGAGAAAAGGAAAGAAATTTCGAAGGATCTAGTAGAGGAAATAATCTCCCTGAACGAGATAGTGAAGAATCTTTCTATGGAGAATGAAGAGCTCAGGAAGATGATGAGAGAGATAAGAGTTCTGCAGATGCAAGCCATAACACCCGATGCTTTCGTTGGAGTCGTCGGAAGGGTCAAAGAAGTTGAGAAGAAGATAAGTGAATTGGAAGAAGAGTTGTCGAAAGTTTCAAAAGCAATATCGATGAAGAAGAAGATTGAAAAGATTGAAAAAGAGTTGAAGAAACTAGCTAAGAACAAGCCTGTGGTTCTTGAGTAAAACTTATAAGTATTCTTCTGATAGTTTTGTTTTATGGTTGATTCTTACACTCTAATAATCAGTGAAAAGCCGCAGGCTGCTGTGCGAATAGCTCAAGCCTTGGCTGAGAGTGAGATAAGGAAAGTAGGCAAGAGAGCTTACTGGCTTGAATTCATCAGAAAGAACAAAAAACATGTTGTTGTTCCTGCTGTAGGTCATTTATTTGTCTTGGACACAGAGAAAGGAAAAGGATGGGATTATCCTATATTCGAAGTTAAATGGGTCCCTACTTTCACTAAAAAAGGGTCAGAATTCACAAAAAGGTATTATGAGAACATAAAGCGTTTAGCCAAGAATGCAGACGATTTTGTAGTAGCGACAGATTATGATGTAGAAGGCGAACTCATAGGCTACAACATTCTACGCTTCCTCTGTAGGAGGAATGATGGGAAAAGGATGAAATTCTCAACTCTGACTAAGCATGATTTGGTAGAAGCTTATGAGAACATGATGAACCATCTTGATTTTGGACAAGCTGAAGCAGGACTAACTCGTCATTATCTGGATTTTTACTGGGGTATAAACACCACCAGAGCTTTAACTCTCGCTTTGAAATCGATGAAAAGATTCCTTCTTCTCTCGAGCGGAAGAGTACAATCTCCAACTCTCAAAATATTAACAGACAGAGAGCTTGAGATAAGGAAGTTTGTTCCAACTCCTTACTGGCAGATTGAGTTACATTGCTTCATTGATGGAAAGACCCTCGTTGCTGTGTACGAAAAAGAGAAGATATGGAAGAAAGAGGAAGCTGAAAGTATACTCGAAGATTGCAAGAATAAAGATGCTAGAGTTGAAGAGAAAAGGAAGAGGAAGTATAAAGTGTTGCCTCCAGTTCCTTTCGACACTACAACTTTACAAGCAGAGGCATACAGATGTTTTGGTTTATCACCTGCTCAAACTTTGAGTATAGCAGAAGCGCTTTACAATCAAGCCTTGATATCTTATCCAAGGACTGCATCACAGAAATTACCACCAAAGATAAACTACAGGAAGATTCTTGAAGGGCTTTCAAGAGTAGGAAAATTTCAAGAATTCTCGTCAGAAATTTTATCGAAGAAGTCTTTGAAACCGAGAGAAGGAAAGAAATCCGATCCTGCTCATGTTGCTATTTATCCTACTGGAGAATTTCCTGAAGGTTTAACTCCCACTCAAGAAAAAGTTTATAGGCTGATAGTCAAAAGATTCTTCTCACTCTTCGGAGATCCTGCCTTGAGGGAGAGTGTGACAGTTAAGCTAAGAGTGGATAAGCATATGTTCATAGCGTCTGGTATAAGAACTCTGGAACCTGGATGGATGAAATATTACCAAGAATTCATAAAACTCAAGGAGGAAACTTTACCTGAGCTAAAAGAAGGTCAAGTCTTGAGAGTAAAAGAATTGAAGCTGTTAGAAAAAGAAACAGAACCTCCTAAAAGATACACTCAAGCATCCATACTGAAAGAGATGGAGAAAAGAGGCTTAGGAACAAAAGCAACTCGAGCTGAGATACTTCAAACTCTGTACCAGAGGAAGTACATAGTGGGAAAGAGCATTAAAGTCACAAAACTCGGAGAGACTGTAATCAAAATCTTAGAAGAATTCTGCCCAAAAATCTTGAGTGAAGAATTAACAAG
>CAZQBB010000006.1:10350-12754 GCA_964591915.1 uncultured archaeon | reverse complement strand
AGAAGATAAGGGGATATTGAATCATCAAGAAGGAACTTAGAAAAAGAATTTAATCCCTTAACCACCCATTCTGAAAACTTGAAAGTGTGCATTTTAGCAGGATTTATATTTCGACCTGTAGAAATACAGAGATCCCAGCAAACCAAAACCACAAGAAGATAGGGAAACTTTTATATCTCATATTCATTTTGATAAAGAATAATTATTTAACTCTCTCTTAACTATTTTCACAACATCCTCGCTCTTAACTCTTCCCCTAACCCTACTCATCACTAACCCTATTATCTTTCCTTCAGACTTTCCTTTATTCTTCTCGATAATCTCTCTCACGATCTTTAAAAGGTCTTCTTTCGAAATCGCTTCCAAACCAAGTTTTTTAATACCCTCAAGCATAGGAACATCTGGGTGCTTAACTCTATACTTCAAGATTTCAGGTATGGATTCTTTCATTAATTTTCCTTTCTCCAGCAGAGAAAACAATTCTTCAAAATCTTTTTCTCTTAATTTCTCGACTTCAATTCCTTCCCTTCTTTTCAAATCTTTTAACGCGCTAACGAAAGTATGGGCTACAACAGAAGGAGTTACTTTGAATTTCTTGATGATTTTCTCGAAGAGTTCAAGATACTCAGAAATTATCATCTGATCGGCAAGCTCTTCAGATAATTTAAAATTCTTCTTCAATCTCTCGAGTTTTTTCGTCAACGCTTCTGGTAAATTCTCTTTAATTCTTTCGAGGAATTCTTTTTTGATTAAAACAGGTGGGATATCTGTCTCAGGATAAAGCCTTGCTGCTCCGGGTAGCGGTCTTATGAACTTTGTTCTTCCATCAGGTAGAGCAACTCTCGTCTCTTCTTTTACTTTTTTCTTGTTTTTTATCAAATCGAGCTGTCTTTTAACCTCCAGCTCGATAACTTTGCTTAGCAAGCTTAACTCCTGGACTCCTTTTATTTCAGTTCTCGCTCCCCTTTTTATACTCACGTTGATATCTTGTCTTATCGTTCCGATTCCTCTCTTGACTTTTTTTACCGATCTACAAATCAGTCCTATCAATTTAGCTATTTCTTGAACTTCTCGAGGTGAATAGCCAATCAACAAACCGGTTGAAATTTCTACTAAAGGAATTCCAAGTCTATTTAGTCTATAAGTTACTCTTCCATTCTTTTCCTCGATTATGGCAGCGGCATCTTCTTCCAAGCTAACTTGTCTTATCTCTATCTTTTTTCCCTTGTATTCGAGGAAACCGTTTAAACCAATAATCATAGTCCTTTGAAACGCTGAAGTATTGCTCCCATCTATTACTGTTTTTCTCATAACATGGATTTCATCTGGTACCCTACAATTCAACAATAAAGCAATCTGTAAAGCAATTTCTAGTGCTTCTTGGTTAACTGGTTTAATCGGTTCTTCATCGCATTCTATCAAACAATCTTCCTTCTTAAAAACCTGGTAACAAAATGTTCTATCCCTCAGATATTCATACTGAGCCGCTACATCAACTTCTCCGAGCTCACTTTGTACCGGATGTTGTTTCCTTTCTATCAGCATTAAAGGATTTTTTTCTTTCATTTCAGTCGAGCAATTACAGAAAAGTTTGTGTTTTGTATCGAGTTGTTGATGAACTTCTAACCCACATTTCAATTCAATTTTTTTATAATCGATCAAAATCTCACCTAAAACAAGAAACTTCTAGGATCGCTTCTTTCAGTTATTTCTCCAGCATAATTAGTCAGCATCATTTCTTTTATTTTCTCCATTTTGTTAGTATGTCCTAAAACCCACATCAATTTTATGTAAGCAACTTCTGGAAGCATGTCTTCAGCGAAAATAGCTCCTCTTCTCGATAACTCTCTCAAATTTCGGTAAATAGTTGGATGAGTTCTTCCATACAAGCACTGAGAAGTTATTATTACTGGAATCCCAGCTTTAATAGCTTCTTCAACTTTCGGCAATAAAGAAAACTTTCCAAGAGTGGGAACATGTCCTAAACCTGTTCCCTCGATGACAAACCCCTTATAATCTTTCTTCATGTAATGATCGAATATTTCAGGATCCAAACCAGGATAACACCTTACCAAAGCAACTCTCATCTCTAACTTATCATCAACTTTCACTCTTCCTTTTTTTCTTTTCTTGTAATTTTCATTCAAGATTTCAATCTTCTTACTCTTCCAGTAAACCTTTGCTAGGGGTAATTCATTTATCGGTCTAAATGCATCCCTTCTGGAAGTGTGCATCTTTCTTGCTTTGACCCCTCTTATGGCTAAACAATAATCATCACTCATACTCCCATGCATAACCACGCAAACTTCAGCAATATCCGAATTAGCGATGAAGTTAGCAGCACATGAAACATTCATAACAGTATCAGAAGATCCTCTATCACTGGATCTTTGAGCCCCGACTA
>CAZQBB010000006.1:0-10340 GCA_964591915.1 uncultured archaeon | reverse complement strand
CGACTAAAGCAACTGGACATGGTAAATCTCTAAGCATGAAGCTTAAAGCAGATGAAGTGTAATGTAAAGTATCGGTTCCATGAGTGACTATAACTCCTTTAACTCCAGAGTTTATTTCTTTTGCTACTGCTCTGGCTATTTCTTTCCATCTTTCTGGTGTCATGTCTTCACTCATTATCTCCATTATCTGTTCAGCCTTGATGTTTGCTATCTCTTTGAGGTCGGGAATTTGAGTTACTATATCTTCGACTGAGAAAGAAGCATAAACTCCTCCAGTCCTGTAATCTACTCTACTCGCTATAGTCCCTCCAGTTCCTATTATGGAAATCAAAGGTAACTTTTCGTCGAAGATGATTTTTTTCGCCTTTTTTTCTTTTCTTCTTGAAATTCTCCAAACTTTTTCAACTTTTTCTATTCTAACCCCTTTTTCAAGCTTTATTCCTATGTTATAACCATTCTCTAACTTGATGATGAATGAGGAAGGATCTCCCAACTCTATTCTTGGCATCAGGATTCCTTCATACTCTCTTCCATCTTTTCTTATCCTTATCCTATCTCCGACTTCAATCTTCTTTCTTCTCAAAACTTTCCTAACTTCTTCAGAATACATCATAGAATATTTTGGATTCTAAATATCTAAATTTATCAAGATTAAATCCTCAACCTTTTTCTCTTCCAACTTCTTCTAGTTATAGAAACCCTTCTATTCCTTGCTCTCTTCATCCCAAATTTTTTTATATCAACCCATCTTGGGGCGAGTCTGACTTTCCCCGCTTTAATCTGTCTTAACTTTCTACTCAATATTTTCCTTCCCATCCCATCACAAAAATTTTCTCAGTTCTTTAGATTTTTTGATCGCTAAATCGATCATCATTTCCATATCATTCTGACTTAAGCCATGGGCTCCTCCCTTCTGCATAGCACATATCTTATCGTTTTCCATAACTGCGATACTTAATTTTGCTTCTAAAATTTCTTCTTCTTCTCTTGTTGGATCTATTATGAATTTATCCTTTACTTTTCCGATGGTCACTGTAACAGGCTTATGAAGAATTGGTAATTTTTTCACTAATTTTTCTCTATTTATCTTATCTCCTTCTATCTCAGGAATCTTTGTGTTTAGTAAAGCTTCAATTGCAGCCAAAGCAGAAGCGTCTATAAGATTACCATCATGGTTGATGATGTAAATATCTACAAAGACTCCCCATACTTTTTCTCCCTCTTTTAAACAAAGATTCTCTAAGTCGATACTTCCTGATTCTCTTATCCCTCTGTCTACTACCCTTGCTAATTCAGTAGCATCTTCTCCAGGAGGTCCAGCTTCGAAATCCGGAGAAGCTATTGGAGTAAATTCTGCTTCAGTTTTCAAGACTCCCATATTCGGCATATCAGGAAATGGTTCAGTTAACCCCAACTTAATCCCGACTATTACATCAGTCTTCCCCAATTTTATCCTAGCAGACCCTTCCGCTCTTTTGATAACACTCTTCTCTATCTTTATGTTTCTATACTCGTCTAACTTCCTTCCATCGATTCTTTCATTCCTTTCCAACAACTTCAACACATACTCTTGCATAATATTCATTCCTCATATTTCTTCATTAAAGCCTCTTTCTGTTTTCTGTACACCTCTTCTCCAGCTTTAAGGACAGTCTTAACGATCTTCTTTATTTCATCTCCTCTTAATTGACCGTCCATCTGTAAAAGAGTTATTTCTTTTTTTCTTGGTAAGAATGCTATCGGTATATCAGCTTCAGAGTAATTATCTTCTTTTCCGCACAAATCTATTATGAGAGTATTGTCTATTTTTCCTCCTGAGAGTGCGACGACTAAATCCTTCATTGGAACACCAGCATCCGCTAATGCTAGGGAAGCGGCATTTATTCCAGTCACTCTTGTAGAACCATCAGCTTGTATTATGTCTATGTAAACGTCGACAACAGTACGAGGATATTCTTCCAAGAAAAGAGCAGGCTCTAACGCTAGTCTGGTTACTTTTGATATCTCTATAGCTCTCCTGCTCGGACCAGGCCTTTTTCTCTCATCTACTGAAAAGGGAGCCATAGTATACCTGCATTGTAGAATTCCTGTATCAGACCTTTGGAGATGTCTTGGGAATAAAGGTCTTGGACCATAGACGCCTACTATTGCGATCGTGTTACCGAACCTAACCTGAGCCGATCCGTTTGCGTTAGGAATAACTCCCACTTTCATCTCTATCTTCCTTATTTCTTCTGGCTTCCTTCCATCGATTCTTTTTCCGTTAACTATTAACTTCTCTTCTGTTTTCATTCCCATTCAATCACTCAGCAGTTTGGATATTTCATCAGTTAAGCCTAAGACATGTGATTTCTTATCTATGAGCTTTATAGCTTTTATAGCTTTCTCTATTTTCTCCCCATTTATCCACACAACTCCATTCTGACCAACCCTTATTATCGTCTTTGTCTTTTCTTTTATCGTGTTTATCATACTTCCTTCTTTACCTATCAGTCTTGGAACTTTACTCGGAGTGATTCTAATAGTAACTCCACCTCTTAATTTTCTAGCCATTGGCGTTTTCATCGTTAACTGTATATCTCCCCTCCTTGCATCGAGGATTTGAGTATAGATGACATCTCCGATATCATAGAATCTTGTGAGGCTTGTCCTTCTCAAGTCGACAAACTCTTCCACAGCTTCTGATAATGAGAGAAATGCTTGCCAAGGAGAGTTTATATCTACGATCCATCCTACTTTTTCTACATCACTCACAAAGCCGATCACCTTATCTCCTTTCTTCGGAACATAAACTCCAGATAGAGGGATAACTGAAATTCTTTCATCACTCTTCTTCAAGATTCCTAAGAATTTCGAGATTATTTTATCATCCTCGACAAAAGTTCCATAACCTTCCCTGAATTCTTTTGTGGTCCCCAAGACTTGACCAGGAAGAGCAATCTCTCTTATTTTTGCCATTAGACATCAACTCTTTTCAGTATTTCTGACCTGAAATTCCCCTTTGTTAAATCTCCAATCTTTTTGAACAGCTCATCTTGAATTCCAGCAGGTAGATCCATCGTTGCCTCTAAAGAGCCATCGTTCAGCCACCTCTCCTCAAATCTTTCTAAGTTTCTTTTCAAGAGAGAATAAACTTTCCCCACGAATTGAGGTGGAATTACAATCCTCACTAAAACTCTCTGGAGCTTTATCGGCAACAATGGTTTAATACTCTCTAAAACTTTCTTGACTTGTAACTCTGCATCGACAAAAGGATCAACATGAACTCCAGCTTTTTCCATTACGTTAAGGATTCTTTGAGGAGGATGAGGCAAATTGGTCTGTGGGTTGACTCCTCTTCTCGAGATTATGTTCGCTATTTCCTTCATCTTCTCTTCAGCAAATTTTCTCCTTTGTTCAACCGTAAACTGAAGTTCACCATTTAGTATAATTTTCTTTGCTACCTCATACACATCAGTACTTCCAAAAGTTTCTTGGAGTTCACTCTCTGCAACAATTTCCCCTCTCCTAACATCTCTGTAAATAGCAGGAAAAGCAATGATTTCATCGACATCTATGTTTTCCCCTCTTCTTAACTCTAACGCTTTCATCGGATCAACTAACACTTCAAACTTTTTTTCACCTTTCTTTAACCTACTGACTACAGCTTTATCTACACTTATCATAACAGATTCACAAGAACTTCTTAATTTTTTCTTCACTAAGTCTTTCGAATTTTTCACCTTTCTTCCTCACTACTGCTATTTCCAATGCTTTTGATAAATCTGATACTTTTTCCACTTTCCTTATAACATCCACTAAAAGTTTAAGAGCAGATTTTTCATCCATATCATCTTTGTATTTTTCTCTGAAGATTTTATTCGCTACAGTTGCACCCCTTCCTATAGCATACGCTTTCCACTCATAGAGCATGCCAGATGGGTCAACCTCTATCAGATGAGAACCAGTCGAATCAACCCCTCCTATCAAGAAAGAAACACCGAACGGTCTTAAGCCAGCGTATAGTGTGGATAGTTGCATCCTATCTCCTAAAACCCTAGCTACAGACCAGACGTCCATAGGCTCTTCGTATGTTATCCTGTTGATCTGGCACTTCACCATCAGTTGATTTGCTAAAACTCTTCCATCAGCCAATAAACCTGCTGTAACAGCTCCTATGTGCTCGTCTAACTTGAAAAGCTTTTCCATCGTGTTTGGTATTATCAACTTCAATGTCTGCTTTACAGTTCCGAGGGCAACACCATCTCTGAACACTAAACCTACTGACGTAGCTCCTTTCTTTACCGCTTCTTTTGCATACTCAACTTGAAAGAGTCTCCCGTCTGGAGAAAAAACAGCTATTGTTCTATCATAACCCATATACTCTGGTAATATATCAGGCATACTTTCACCTCATAAACTTCTCTTTAATACTTTTTATCGTTCCAGAGACTTTTAAGATTTTGAATGTTATCCTATTATCTCCCAACCTTTCTATCAAGCCTAGACTTGCGATTACTTCTTGAACTGATTTATGATTACACATTAAAATACCTATCTGTTTCTTTTGGTTCCAACACTCCTTCAGTAACCAGAAAGAAGTTTTAGATAATCCATACTCTCCTAAAAAATCGAGCAATGCATCCCATACAGCTGACTCAAGGTCTGAATAAGTGAATTCTTCCCCCTCTTCTGAAATTACTTGGAATGCTATATATCTTTTCCTTTCTCTGAGAGTTGGTATCAATATTTTTAATCTCATTTTTTCTACCTACAATAAATTCATCTCTATCAATCTCGGAATGATGAACCTCTCCAGAATTGGAGCAACCTTTATCCCGTTTTTCTTGTAGTCCTTACTTATCCAGATAGCATCTTCGATTTCAGAGGAAGGTTTTAAATTCCCCTTTATTTTCGCTATGTATACATCCATCACTAACTGAGTATTTTTTTCATAAACTGCTTTATCCTTAAAAATGTCCAAATGTTTCATACCAATCAATTCAACATTCAGCTCTTCCCTTAACTCTCTTCTCAAAGTCTCTTCTGGAGTTTCATCGTTTTCAGGCTTTCCACCAGGAGAAATGAGAATATCCCCGCTTCTTTTCTTCACTAGGAGAAGTTTCTTATTCTTTAAAATGACAGCCCCTACTTTATAGATTCTTCTCATTTTACGATTCTCACCCCAGGCATTATCCACCTTTCATTTTGTCTTTCTTTAACCCTTCTGATTATACTTTCTGGAGTTTCTGAGACAGATTTTTTCGCCTCCTTCAGATTCAAACCTAATAAACAACCCATGGAAACAAGAATCTTTGGGTCTTTAAGTTGCCAGTGAGAAACAGCACCGGAAGTAATTATGATCGGAGCTTCATACTTTTTGCATAGCATTACATTTCTTGATATGTTCTTGAGTATTAATGATCTAGTATTTTTTGAAGCTTGTACTATTTCCCTGAAATTAATCTCGATTGCTGTATTGTTTTTTCTCGCTAATTTAACCATAACATGGTTTAAACCAGAATCCTTTCTCCTCCATTCAGGATGAGTCAATATATCTACCTCATTAGTTTCAACAGCTTTTCGATTTAGATAAATGTCCCCTCCTTTAACAAGGAGAACATCGTATTCCTTTCTTATCTTCACTAATTTCTTCAATTCACTCACTGTTCTTGCTTCAAAACCCAGAAAAATCTTTACCCCAACTTTTTTTGAGACCTTTAGGATTTTTTCTTTAAGAGTTTTCATTTCTTTCTTATTCTTGAAATATTCCGCAAAACATATTCCACTAAAACCAAGAAGTTTTGCCCTTTTTGCTATCTCCTCTATCGAGCTCTTTCCTTCAGAGAAATGGGAGTGCAAGTGAAAGTCGTAAAAATTCATGTGAACCCGACAAAATTTCTTAAGTTAGGCCTCTGAATACTCTTCTCCTATGTTGCTTTTCTGTTATCCAACTTATATTTTTATCATTTTTTATCTCAGGTCTGTTAGGATCGACCAGCAATACTTCAAACCACTTATATCTTCCATCCTCTCCGACTAGATAACTTCCCAGCACTTCCAAGTTTGGATATTTTCTCTGCACTCTTTCTTCAACGATCCTTTTTAACGATTTTCTTGGAGTATATTTTACCAAACCAGCCTTTGAAGGTTTTCTTCCTCTCCTTCCATACAACGGTCTTCTTCTCCCACCTTTCTTTATTCTTCCTCTCACGATAACAAATCCTTTTTTTGCCTTATAACCTAATGCTCTAGCCTTATCCAATCTAGTGGGTTTTTCTATTCTTTTGAACCTAGGTTCTTTTCTCCATTTTATTAATCTCTCTTTGATTAAATCTTTCATATTAACTTTAGGTTTTTTCCACAATTCCCTAACCCACTGGTACAATCCCTTCATCAAGACACCGATATATACTTAAACACATACTACGGTAAATTTAAATATATTTTACTAAAAATAAGGAGTAGGTGATGAATGAATGCATCCGTTAGCTAAGGCAATTATAGGAGTGATATTGCTAGTAGTTCCAATAGCCGCTTATGTCTATGAATACGTGAACCTCCCATCGCATTTTTTCCAAGGAAAACCATATGAACTCCATTTATTAGGATCACTATGGACAGTTATCCAAGGAATGGTACCGCCAGCCTTAATAATTCTAGGGATATTCATCATATGGCTTGAGCTCGATGAATGGAGGATAGAAAGAGAATTAAGAGAAGAAGAGAAGAAAACAAAAAGAGGACGCAAGAAGAAATAGCTAAATTTATACATGATGAATATTCTTATAGATTGGAATGGGAGTACAGATAGCTGGGATTATCCCAAAAACTGAAGTTGATCTTCGAGACTTAACAGGAAAAAAGATAGCTATAGATGCTTACAATACTCTTTTCCAATTTCTCTCGATAATTAGGCAAAGGGATACTGGTGAACCTTTAAGAGATAGCAAAGGAAGAATAACCTCTCATCTTTCTGGTCTTTTCTATAGGACGATCAAACTGATGGAGGCAGGTATTAAACCAGTTTATGTATTTGATGGAGAACCTCCAGAATTCAAGAAAAGAACGATAGAAGAGAGGGAAGAAGCCAGAAAAAAAGCAAGAGAAAAATGGGAAAAAGCTGTGAAGGAAGGAAGAGAAGAAGATATCATGGTTTACGCTCAGGGTGCTCTTAAGCTAACAGATGAGATGATGGAAGAAAGTAAGAAACTGTTGGATGTGATGGGAATTCCCTGGGTTCAGGCTGCTTCTGAGGGAGAAGCTCAATGTGCATTCATGTGTAAAAAAGGTGATGTGGATTTTGCAGGATCTCAAGATTATGATGCATTACTCTTTGCTTCCCCACGTTTAGTAAGAAACTTATCGATAACTGGAAGAAGGAAACTACCAAGACAGGAAGCTTATATAGAGATAAAGCCAGAGATAATAGAGCTAGAAAAAGTTTTGTCAGAATTACAGATAACGAGAGAACAATTGATAATGATCGGTATGTTGGTCGGGACTGATTACAATCCTGAAGGGATTAAGGGAGTAGGACCTAAGACTGCTCTCAAGATAGTTAAAGAAAATAAAACTTTGGAAAAAGTTCTCCAGAATGTGGAATGGAATTTTGATGTTGATCCTAAGGAGATATTTGAGTTTTTCTTAACCCCTCCTATCGAGAAGAATTATACGATCAAATGGAGAGAGCCCGAGAGAGAAAAAATCATCGAGTTAATGGTAGAAGAACATGATTTCTCAAGAGAAAGAATAGAGAATGCACTTAACAAATTATTCGGTATAAGGAAAGAAGGTACTCAGCTGAGACTTGAGGGATGGTTTAAAAAATAATCATTTCTTTATGATGCTTTTTAAAAAATTCAATATACTTTTTTGTCTTTTACTTCTCATAATCTCTTGGACTGTATCCCAAGTTTTTCTTACGTAAGTTGGCATTTTACCTTTTTCAGCCAATTCATTCAAGAATTCTATCGTGGCAGGGTCATGTGGATAACCAACTCCAAAATCAACGCCAACTTTTCTCTTAATATCTTCTATCTCTCTATCTCTTTCCACTTTCGCTAGGATCGAAGCAGCAGAGACAACCGGATAGTTTTTATCTGCAAAATTTTCACAAATAAGTTCAACATTCTTATTTTCCAGTTTCGACCAGAGATAATCTCTGAATTTGTTCGAGTTATAGCTTGGAGTATCTACTATCGCCCTCTCAGGTTCGAGTAAGTTTATTATCTCTGAAATTTTTAAAGCCTCGATTTGATTCAAGTTTATACCTCTTCTCCTGTTTGCATCTATCTTACAAGCTGGTACTTTAAGGATCACTATATGGTTCGCTATCTTCTCTATCTTTGGAACAAGTTCATTTCTTTTTCCAGGAGATAGGAGTTTTGAATCTTTCACATGAATTTTCTTTAGTTTTTTTTCATTCTTTTCATCGATCAACAATCCACAGATGACTAAAGGACCGATGACAGCTCCTCTTCCAGCCTCATCCAAACCAAGGATTTTCAATCGTTTCACCTATGAAAACCATCTACTCTTTCTCTTAATGAATTTCCCGATTAAAGGTATTCTTTCTCCACATTCAGGACATTTCTTATCCTTAGTGATGTTATATTCTAAGATACTAAAGCCAAACCTTTCTATTAACAACTTCCCACAGTTAGGACAATAAGTATTTTCCCTATGACCAGGAATATTCCCAACATAGATGAACTTTAGTCCTTCTTCCTTTCCGATTCTAAAAGCCTTTTCTAAAGTTTTTTCTGGGGTTGGGGGAGCCGTAAATTTATACTGAGGATAATATCTTGAAATATGCCAAGGTGTTTCCTCACCCACTTCCTCACTGATTCTTCTTGCTATTCCACGTAAACACTCTTCATCATCATTAACTCCAGGAATGATGAGAGTTGTTAACTCAACCCAAGCTTTCTTTTTCGCTTGAATGACATTCTGCCAGACAAATTCTACGTCTGCTTTACAATACTTTTTGACTGCTTCTTCATCGCCTTTGATATCTATATTAAACGCATCACAACCAGCTTTGAGTAAAAGCTTTAAAGCTTCTGGGGTAAAATAACCGTTCGTTATGAATGTGTTATAAAGTCCTTCCTTCTTCGCGAGCTTGAAAACGTCTATAGAGAATTCCAAGAAAGTTGTTGGTTCTGAGAAACTCATGCTAGTCCCTTGACATCCCTTTTCTATCGTTATCCCTACAAGTTGTTCTGGAGTTAAAAAGAGAGATTTCTTTGGATCAGGCGGGACTTTTGAAATGTCATAGTTTTGACACCAAGGGCAGGTAAAAGTACAAGACCAACTTCCTATCGTTAAACAATCACTCCCAGGCCAGAAATGGAATAAAGGTTTCTTCTCTATAGGATTAACGGCTATTGAAGAGATGAGACCATACTCTAAAGTATAGAGTTTCCCATCTATATTTTTTCTTGTTTTGCAGAAACCGAGTTTTCCAGGAGCAATCACGCAATGTCTATTGCAGGTATTGCACCTAACTTTCTTCATCGAAAGTTTATCATAAAGTAAAGCTTCCCTTATATATTGTTCAGAGATTTTCATTCCATCCTATATTACTTTTATTGCTAATTATAAATTATGCTCAATCTCGAAGAGATTAAAGGAAGAATTCTAAAAGGAGAAGAAATAGAAAAAATTTTAGAGAAAATTGATTGGAAAGAATTTGAGGAACTCATCAGAAAAATTCTCGAAAATCATGATTTTGAGTCATTCCATAATTTTAGGTTTAGAACAAAGAGAAAGTATGAAATCGATATTTTGGCTAATAGAGATGATTTGATCTTAGCTGTTGATTGTAAAAAATGGAGAAGAGGTCGATACAAGAAGACTAACTTGAAGTATGCAGTTAAATCTCAAAAAGAAAGAGTCAAAAAATTGATAAGTTTCTTGAATAAAAACTTTATTTGGAAGAATAAATTGAAAATATCTAAGAAAACCAAATTCATCCCCTTAATAG
The DNA here is from genome assembly GCA_964591915.1 of uncultured archaeon. Classification (GTDB taxonomy): domain Archaea; phylum Aenigmatarchaeota; class Aenigmatarchaeia; order CG10238-14; family CG10238-14; genus CAZQBB01. The sequence continues at coordinate 373 of CAZQBB010000006.1, read as the reverse complement.
TAACTTGGTTTGAAGAAGATTTAATTCAATACGATAACGTTTTCATAGTTCCAGTTTGGAAGTTCAATAATTTTTTACTCAATCTGAGTGAGTACATTTAAGTAAGTCTTTATAAATACTTTCAGTATGAAAATTACTATCTGAGGAGAAGCGAATGAGAAAATTTAACATAAGGATAGAAAACATCGTTGCTTCTGTGCCATTAAACATACCAATTTCCTTGGAGAAAATAGTCCAACATCTTGAGGGAACAGAATACGAACCCGAACAATTCCCAGGATTAGTATACAGGTTAAAAGATCCTAGAGCTGCCGCTCTCATATTCTCTTCTGGAAAAGTGATATGTACTGGAGCTAGAAGTATGGCCGATGTA
>CAZQBB010000005.1:0-13238 GCA_964591915.1 uncultured archaeon | reverse complement strand
TTATTTCTCCTGGTTTCCATTCTATGACGTTCTTTAATATGTTGAGAAAATTTCCATACTTAACGATTAGCAGTTCACAAACAAAACCTGAGAAACCTCTAGTCTTTGCATCAGCTCCATATATCTTGTTTGCATTGCACAATTGTTTGAGTAATCTAACATCATCGGATAATTTACTCGGAAAATACTTACTCAAATATTCAACATGAAATGGTGTTCTATCTACAGCAGAAATTATTTTTTCTCCCTTTTTGATTTTAAAACAAGGTACTATGTCTATCTGTGTTTTGTCGACAACACCTCTCACATAAGGATGTTGAGCATACTCTATTCTCCACTTTCCTTTTAATTTCTCTATTACTTTTTTCCCTATTTTTAACCCTAATTCTTCTAGTTTCTTTTCACCTATACTTTTAGGAAAAATTATGAACACATCGAATTCATTTTTCTTCGTAAGCCATGTATCTCTTATTAAAGAACCAGCTAGTATAGCTTTACCTTTGAATTTTCTCACTTCTCGATTCGTTAATTCAAGAGTTTTTTTACTCAATTCCAACAATCTTCTACTTTCTTCAGGAGCAGGTTTAATTATCTTTAAAACTTCGTTTAAAATTTTTTCATAGTTTTTTGGCATACGATATAAATTTAACTCCAAGCATTTAAAACTTGGACAGAATTCCAAGAAAATCTTTAAATTTCTCTTTTTTTAAAGAAAATCCAAATGCTTTCTTGTGTCCTCCCATTTCTTCTATTGTTTCGTTGAAACTTTTCATAAAAATTTCAAACATTCTTTCATCATTACTTCTAACTTCTCCTCTAATCATATCATCGTTCAAATTGCAAACAATTATCGTCTTTTTCGGCTCTTTATTGAATAATCTGTTAGCTAACATTCCCTGAACGTTAAATCTAGAATCTATGACATAGAGTGAAAAAATTTTTGTGTTCATTAGTTTTCTTGTTTTATCCAATAACATTTCATATTCTTTCTTCACTTTTCTATAAACATCCATCAATTTGGAAGAAGTTTCTGTTTTTCCGAAAAAACTAGGGTTTCCTATGTTATAACATTCTATCAAACTATCAACAACTATTCTTGAGTCATTTAAATTCTTAGAAACACTTGTTAACCTTATCAGCCTATTCTCAACTTGCTTAAACTCTGGAAATATTTCATAGGTTAATTCCAATAAATCTTTACAAGAATCTTCAGATTTATCAGCTTTTATTCCAATCGCAGCAATCCAGCATGATTCAATCATGTCACTCAAATTACTCAAAATTTTATAGATGAGACAGGAAGTTGCTATGTATGAGTTTTCATCTATCAAAGTTGGATTAAACATAATCGACTTTTTCGGAATTTTTTGTACAAGATGATGGTCTATTATTACCAATTTTGGAGAATCTATTTCTTTCGGTTGAGTATCAAGAATAAAGATCAAATCTTCCTCTATTCTTTTTAATTTCGCATCTACATCATGGAAACAAGAAATCAATCTGCTTGGATTTTTCTTTAAAAATTCAGAGAGAAAAATAGAGAGTAAAGCAGCTGAGCAACACCCATCAGAATCGCTGTCGTAAATAATAGATATCTTTTTTGCACTTTTGATTCTGTTTTGAACCCTTTTCGCAAAATTTTCAAATTCTTTTTGAAACATAGATTCCATCCCTTCTGAATCCTAATCTCAGGTAATATCTTCTTACTCCAACTCCACTTATCACCAGAAGTTTTTTCTTTTCAAACTCTTCTTTTGATATTTTTTCGGCTTCCTTGATCAACTTTTTCCCGAAACCTTTATGTTGCCATGCTTCCTTTCTTTTAACTCCAATCGGTACTTCGGGCCCATAAACATGCAATTCTCTTATTAAAGCAGTCCTCTCATCAATCTCAGGTCTGAATGGTCTGAATGGAATTCTTAATCTCAGAAAACCTATGAGGATATCATTCTTTAAATCTTCAAAACTCAGGAAAATTTCTTTTCCTCCTGATGCTTTGTAATCAAACCTGCAGAGTTTGATTGAATCAGCATCAGGAAATATCCCTTTTTTGATCTTATGGCCTACTTCTCTATACCTTATTTCTTTAATCTTTATGCCCTTTCTTTCACATTCATTTTCAATTAACTCTCTCAAATTACTTTTCTTTATTCCTGCGACAATTCTATTGCTTGGAACATCACGCTGAACTCTGATAACTCGACAGTATTTCGGTATGAACTTCATGGCTTCTGAAATGAGTTTTATTCCTTTCTTGCTTGTTAATGGTTTATATTTTCCTTCCTTCCATAAATCGTAGAGTTCAGATCCTTTAATTACAAGAGTTGGGTATATCTTAAGGGAATCTGGCCTGAATTTTTCATCCTTAAACAAAATTTTAAATTGATCTAAATCTTTCTTAAAATCCACGAACAAACCTGGCATCACGTGCATAGTCACTTTCAAAGCGCTATCTTTCGCTAACTGTGTTGCCTTAACAGAATCTTTAACAGTATGGCCACGTTTAATCTTTTTTAGAACATTATCATAAACAGATTGAACCCCTATCTCAACACGTGTAGCTCCTAACTTCAACATCCGATTTATATGTTCTTCGAAACAATAATCCGGTCTGGTTTCTATGCCTAAACCTACACATCTATGTTGTGCTGTTTCATTCAGCTTTTGTGCATCTTCTAAACTCTCACTTTTCTTTCCATTCAGAGCATCGAATATCCTCTTAACAAACCATTCTTGATATCTCTTCTCTAAGGCCAGGAATGTTCCACCTAGAATTAATATCTCAATTTTATCGGATGGATGACCTGTTGACTTGTATTGGTTCAATCTATCATTCGTTTGTAAGAAAGGGTCGAACTGATTTCTTATTCCTCTTTGGATAGCTGGTTCTAGGCCAGTATAACTTTTCGGAACGTTTTTAATATCAGGACAATACAGACATTTTCCTGGACATGAGGCTGGTTTTGCTACCACAGTTATCACTGAAACACCTGAAATAGTACGAACAGGTTTTTTCATCAAGAAACTTTGGAGTCTCTCCCTCTCTTTAGGCTTGCAAAAACTCAAAATTTCAACTTTTTTCGGCATTTCAGCTAGTTTATAGATTTTACTGACTTCTTTTATTGTTCTCTCTACTCGTTTTTCACTTAAACTCTCACTTTTCATCAACCTTCTTATGATCTCTCTACATGCTTTCTTTCTCATCACAACAAATATTCGTTAAAGAATAGAAATGTTTTTAAATTATTTTTCTATTAAATAGTAGTAACACTAATATCATCACTAAATAGTGATTGTATGGATGCACATGATCTTCAAAAACTAAGGTTTTATCAAGAGGAATTATTTGAAACCAAGAACCGTCTTTTTAAAGCTAAAAGTATTAAACAAGTGAAATTTTTACAGAACAGAATAAATTTCCTACTCAACAAGATAGAAGAAATAGAGAACAACGGGAAAAGATGAAGTCAAAGCTTCTTCAAGAATTGGCAAACTCTGCAAATTTTCTGACTACTTGGTTCTCCACATTTTTCACAACTTCCTATCTTTCCTGATTTGAATTTTTTCCTTACTACTGATGCAATTTTCAAAGCGCTCTCATAAAGGCTGTATTTAATACCAGGAGAAGTTTCTTCTAGACTATTCAAGAAATCTCTCGTCTTACCTCGAAGAGGATTATCTCTTGAATATGGACACTTTTTTGGGAAGGAAGGAATCTTCCTTATTCTTCCATAAAGCATCGATTCATTCTCTGGGATTCGAATCAGAGGTTTTATTCTAACTACAAATTTCGGATGTTTAGCCAGGTAAGGCATAGGTCCGACTCTAGCTAATCTTAACAAATCACCTTTAAGAATATTCATTACTATGCTTTGGCATTCATCGTCCAAGTTATGACCAGTTGCGAGTTTATTCGCTCCCAGTTCTCTAGCTTTTTTATTCAAAAGATATCTTCTTAATAAACCACAGGCTCCGCAATAGCCAGATTCAAGTTTCTCAGCTAATTCATCCACTGTAAAACCAAATTCCTCCTTAAATGAAAAAATATACTGTTTGACTCCTAATTCTTCACAAAGAATCTTACTTTTTTCGACACATTTACTCCTATACTTTTCTATCCCTTCATCCAACGTAAGAGCAAAAAATTTTACTTTAGGATAGTTCTTAAAGAATTTGTTTATCATGAAGAGTAGGTTAGAAGAATCCTTCCCACCAGAAAGAGCTATTGCTACCACATCCCCATTTTCTATTAATCTATTCCTGTTTATGGTTTTTTTGACTTTTTTTTCGATGTTTTTAATAAAATGTGTCTCACAATAGTAATGACCCTCATACTTTCTAAGATAAATGGATTTTTTTGAGCAGAAAGAGCATTTCATCCCTTCACTTTTGAGAGTTTGAAAGCTAACTCAACAGCACTTCTTGCATTTTTTGCCGATCGGACTCTAATCCTTCTTTTTTCATCCATATATTTTCCCACAAACTTTTCTGACAAACCTCCAGTACCTTTCAAAACTATTATGGGTTTAGAATATGCATAAGCATAAGCCATTTCCGTCAAGGTCCCTACTCCTCCCCCTATCACTATCATAGCATCACACGATAGCGCTAGTATCTGATTCCTAGCAAATCCCATTCCAGTTATGATGGGGATATTCACATATTTACTCACTTTTGATCTGTCTGATTCAGGGAGTATTCCTATAACTAATCCATTCATACTTTTACACCCTTTTGCAACAGCATCCATTATTCCTTCAGATCTTCCGCCACAGAGAACTACCCCTCCTCTTTTTGCTATCTCTTTTCCAACTTCCTCTGCTAATTTTAGATGTTTCTTTTTGGCATGAAGACCGTGACCTACTACAGCTATTAATATTCTCTTCATTCAACTATCGCCCAAATATTCCCTCTTTTATCATACCAAAATTTCTTGATGTTTAAATTCACCTCTCTTAAATCTTTTTTTAGTTCTCTCTTGGTATAAAGATGATGAAATCTTTTATAGATTTTACCGTGGTAATTCCAATCCACATACACATCACTTGAAAAAAAATGTTTTAGAACAACCCAAAACAGTTTTCTATCCCATTTATACCAACAACTTATTATTACTTCTTTTCCAACTCTCTTCATCTCTTTAAGACATTCTAGTCTTTTCTTTTTGGTTTCTATGTGCGGAAGGACTCTGACGAGAATTACAGTCGTAAAGGATTTCGATTTAAAAGGAAGCTTGACTGCATCTCCGACAACAAAACTTGCATTTAGATTTCTTTTCTTCAGGAATTTTTTTGCCTCTCTTATCATACTCCTCGAAAAATCCAAACCGAAACATTTCAACCCTTTCTGAAGGAAAGGTAAAAGATTTCTACCATTACCGCATCCAACATCGAGTATTGGGTCAGTTTTTACATTTTTTGAAAAATCAAGAATTTCTTTTTCAGGTTTTGTCCTTAAATGAGCCCAAGAATCTGCTATGGTTTCCCAAACTTTTCTCTCTTTCATTCTATACAACTTAGAAAATTAATAGCCCCGGCCAGATTCGAACTGGCGTCAGCGGGTTTCTCCAAAAATCCAAAGCCCGCTTTAAGGTTTTCATATCCTTGACCGCTAGACGACGGGGCTTCTGAGACTATAAAAATAAGAAGTCGAATTATTATTTAAACATTTGCTGGTAATACCCTTTTACTCTTCAATTTTTCTTTCTTTTCTGCTATTAACCTTGTAAGTTCTTTCACTATTTCATCAATCACCGTTAATATCTCCCATCCTTTCTCAACTGTTCTGAAATTTCCAATCTTTGTATTCATGGAACATACAACTTCATACTTGGTCTTTCCTCCTAAATCTTCATGGATTTTCTCCAAAGTTAATTTCAGATTAAACAAACTTTCTTCACCGAAGAATTTTTCGAATTTTATGATCAATGGTTGAATGGAATCCTTTATTTTTTTTCTCGTGAATTCATCGAACATTCCGAAATTGACTAATTGTATATCTCTGATAAAATCACCTTAATATTCTGAGATTTACAAACATTTATTAATTTCAAGATTCATTAAACTCTAAGGGTTAACATGGCAGGTGAAGTTCGGACAAGACAAGAATTTCTCTAGATACGTTTTTTCTTTAAGAGAGATACTTTCTTTTTCTCCTTCGATAAAAAGATTAAATACTATAAAGAGAGAGGGTAATTTATGAGAATTCTCCAACTTCATTCAGATTTCATCGAATACGAACCGATCAAGAAAGAAATTAAGATCACGGAAGAATGCGAGAAGAAAAAGTTTAGACTTGAAAACGTAGTAGTTCTCTTCACCGCTATAGAAGATGGTGATAATGAAGAAGTTGTAAAAAGAGCTATAAGAGAGATAAAAAGCAGTCTTGAGATCATAGGATCGAATAAGATTTTGATATACCCTTACTCTCATCTGAGTAAGAATCTCGCTAAACCCGAAAAGGCATTAAAACTTATCAAAGATATGGAAAAATATGCAAAAAAATCTGATTTAAAGGTTTATAGGGCTCCTTTCGGTTGGACAAAGGCTTTTCACATAAAAATAAAAGGTCATCCTTTAGCTGAGCAATCAAAGTTCTTTTTCCCTGGAGAGGTTAAGAAAGAAGAGGTCGTTTCAAAAGCATTGAAAGCTGAAGAAAAACTCAAATCAGAATGGTTTGTTTTAACCCCAAAAGGTGAATTAATACCGATAAAGATAAAGAAAGGAGAGGTAGTCTCAGAAAAAAGATTCGATTGGAAAAAGTATGAGAACCTCAAAAAATTTGCAAAGTATGAAATGGCGAAGAGCAGATTAGTAAAAGAAGAACCTCCTCATGTTAAATTGATGAGAAAGTTAGAGTTAGCTGATTATGAAAGTGCAAGTGATCCTGGAAACTTGAGGTATTATCCAAAAGGCGAATTGATCAGAAGCCTCATCCAAGAATGGGTAGATTCGAACGTTATAGACTATGGTGCAATGAAGGTCGAAACTCCTGTAATGTATGATTTGAATCATCCGGCGATGGTAAAGTACTTCAACAGATTTCCTGCTAGACAATACATAGTAGAATCAGCGAAGAAAAAATACTTCTTACGTTTCTCAGCATGTTTTGGGCAATTCATGATAGCTCATGATACGTTAATGTCCTACAAGAACCTTCCTATAAGATTGTACGAAGTAGCAAAGTATGCTTTTAGGCTTGAAAAAAGAGGGGAATTGGTTGGATTAAGAAGATTGAGGAGTTTTGTTATGCCAGATTGTCACGCTTTTTGTGCTGACATAGAGCAGGCGAAAGAAGAGATGAAGAAGAGGTTTGAATTATCCCTAAAGATTCAAAAAGGATTTGGATTCAAAATTCCAGAGGATTTTGAACTCGGAATAAGAATAGTTAAGGATTTTTGGAAGAAGAATAAGGATTTTGTACTTTCATTAGTCAGAGAATATGGAAAACCAGTACTCGTAGAGATGTGGAGCAAAAGATTCTTCTACTTTGTTATGAAGTATGAGCTAAACTTCATCGACAATCTGGAAAAAGCATCAGCCCTAACCACCGATCAGATAGATATAGAAAGTTCAGAGAATTACGGTATTTATTTCATAGACAAAGATGATAAGAAAAAACCAGTGATAATCCTTCATCTAAGCCCGAGTGGGGCGATATGTAGGGTAATGTACGCATTGCTTGAAAAGGCTGCAAAAACTTTAAAAAGCAAGGGGAATCCTATTCTTCCTCTTTGGCTTTCTCCTACTCAAGTCAGGTTGATACCCGTATCTGACAAGTATGTTAAAAAGGCAGAAGAACTGATGAAGAAGATTGAGGAAAAAAATATAAGAGTAGATCTGGACGATAGAAACAAATCAGTGGAAAAGAAGATAAGAGATGCTGAGATCGAATGGGTACCTTATTCTGTGGTTATTGGGGAAAGAGAAGTAAGAAGTGGGATATTGCCAGTCAGAGTGAGGGAAAAAGGAAAAGTACAAAAGATGAAGATAGAAGAATTCATAGAACTCATCAAAAAGAAGACTGAAGGTAAACCGTTCAAGAAATTAACTCTTCCAAGATATCTTTCCAAAAGACCGAAGTTTGTCGCTTGGACTTAACCCGCTTTCTTTTCTTCGATCGGTGTTGCCTTATCCCAGAGAAGATTGAAAAGTGGTTCTATCATATTCTTTGTCGCATGTTCAGATTTTGTCCAAAACATCATCTCTTGAGAAGAATGAACGGCTTCAGGATCCGATAATCCCATCATGAATTCTTGCCCGTCCACAACATAAAACTTTCCAGAAAGTGGTAACTCTTCCTTTTTTATACTCCTTATCTCTGCTATCCCAGATAAAGCTTTAATAGCATCCGTGCAAGTCTTGTCAATGGTTGCAGCTATCTTTATCTTCACTCCTCTCTCATTAAGTTTCTTCAAGATGCTTATGTGATTCTCAAAAAGGTCATTCAAACCAGATGGTGTTGTTAATATCTCTACTGATGAAGACGCATTCCTTAACATAGAATCCATCTGTTGAAGGACAGAGTATCTTCCTTTCAACGCTCCAGTTATATCTTCTGGAGATATCAATTTTAACCCTTCTTCATGCAAGCTTTCCAATTCCTTTATCAGATCAGAATTCTTCAGCCTGTCTATCCTTCTTTCCATCTCTCTGAATTTCTCTCTCAATCTTTCTTTTGCTTTTTCCAAAGCTTCTTTTGGAGGTACTGAAACATATCTTAAGGGTTTAGAAGTTTGAATTATCACAAAACCCTTATCAGCAAGAGTCTGAAGTACATCGTAGGTTCTTGATCTTGGTACGTTAGCGATGGCAGAGAGTTCCCCTGCTGTGGCTGTACCTTTAGCAAGAAGAGCAACCCAGAGCCTCCTTTCATAGAGGTTAAGACCAATTCCTTTCAAAGCATCCATAAGCTCTGGTGACCCTATCATCCTATCATCTCTTATTACTTAATAGTGATTGGACTTATAAACATTAATATTTTTTGATGGATTATCCGGCACGTCCTTGAGTTTTGTATAATTTTCTTACTCTTTCTATCGTGTCTGCTTCATCTGCTGATTTATCAAATCTTACTCTTACGAGCTTTGGAAACCGAAGAGCAAGACCAGATTCGTAATTAGGAGATTTTTGAATTTCTTGATAAGCTACTTCAATCACAATTTCTGGTCTGAGTTTTACTTTTCTTCCCTTTTCCTCTAGTATTAGAGGTTTGAGGAGTTTTGTCATCTCTTCAAACTGTTTTTCAGTTAACCCAGTTCCCATCATTCCACATGTTAGAAATTTTCCCGTATCAGGATCTCTACATGCCAGTACATAAGAACTTAACCACTTTGCTCTTTTTCCTTCTCCCCATGTTGCTCCAACTATTACGAGATCTAGAGTTTCCATTATCGGTTTTACTTTAACCCATCCACCTACATGTCTTCCAAAAACATAAGGAGAATCTAAATTCTTTATCATTACTCCTTCTTGTTTTGCTTTTAATGCCTCTTCATAAAATTTCTTTGCTTCCTCTACACTATCAGTTATCAATTGTTCTGTCAACTGGAATTTCCCTGGTTTTACTTCTACTATACTTTCGAGGATCTTCCTCCTTTCTTTCAGAGGTTTTTCGAATAACATCTTTCCATTCAAATAAACTACATCAAAGAGATTCATCTGGATAGGAATTTCCTTCACCATCCTTTCTATCTCATACTTTCTATGAATTCTCTGTGAGAGCACCTGGAAAGGAAGTGGGGTTCCAGTTTTCTTATCTATTCCTAACACTTCACCTTCAACTATACATTCCCTTGCTTTTAAACATTCTTTACACAGTTTAACCAAATCAGGGAATTGCTTGGTTACATCTTCTAGTCTTCTCGTGAAAATCCATATCTTATCCTTTTTCTTGTGTATCTGTGCTCTCATACCATCATATTTAACTTCAACATCACATTTTCCGAACTGTTTCATCCCTTCCTCAATACTTTTCACTTTTTCTGCTAACATTACTTGAATCGGTTTCCCGATTTGAACTCTCACTTTTTTAATTCCCTCTATACCTTTTTCCTTGGCGATCCTGGCAATTTCCCCGAAATCAGAAAGTACATTCCATGCATAATCTACAGTATCTGTTATTTTCTTTTTTTCTTCTTTTGTCATTCCCTCCTTGAGAAGAAATGCTTCTACTATGGCATCTCTTATTATCCCTTCAGCTATTCCTATCCTCAATTCCCCAAGTATGGTTCTCACTATATATCTCGCTTCTTTGGGCTCTGCCGAAACTAGCAATTCAGCGATTAGGTTTAATTTTCTTTCTTGTGAACCAACACCAGTAAGAAATGCTAGACGTTGAAGATTATTAAAAACAGTACTTACATCTAACTTCTTCCTGAACAGAGTTTTTTGTTTTCTCAATTTCATGCATTCCTCAGCGGTCAACCCTAAATCTCCCGTTTCTTTGAATTTTTCTCCTATCTCTTTTTCTTTAAAGCCACTCGCTCTTGCGATTGCTTTTATCATCATTTGGACTGCTATTCCTAATTCATAACCAGTGAATTTAGGAAAAACAATTCCTTGAGCTAATAGAACCACCTTTGGTAACTCTTCTCTTGGAGTTTCAGAAAACAGTTTAGCAAGTATGTGAGTCTTCTCTAACTTTGAAGAGATTTTTTCAAGTTTCTCGTAAATATTTGCCAGTGTAGAATATTCCATCGATGAGTATTTTGAAAATGAAATTTATTTATTTTTGGTAGAGTCAAAACTTATCAGGTGTGTCGATGGAAGTTTTTGAATGTATACTCTCGAGGCATTCTATCAGGTCATACGAAAAAAGAGACGTCCCCAATGAGCTTATAGGAAAGATAATAGAAGCAGGGATACATGCTCCTTCTGCAGGGAATCTTCAACCATGGGAATTTATTGTTGTCAAAGACGAAAGATTAAAAAAAGAATTGGCCCTTGCTGCTTTAAGACAGAAACATGTGGAAGACGCTTCTGTCATCATAGTAGTATGTGCTGATCAAGAAAAATCTGGTGAAAAGTATGGAGAAAGGGGAAAAAATCTTTACTGTATCCAGGACACAGCTGCAGCAATCGAAAACATGTTACTCGTTGCAAACTCACTTGGCTTAGGTTCATGCTGGGTCGGTGCATTCGAAGAAGATAGAGTTAGAGAGTTGTTGCATATTCCTTCAAGGTTAAGACCCGTAGCATTGATTACAATCGGTTTTCCAATTCCGTACCAAAAACCTCTTAAAACTCCAAGAATTCCGTTCGAGAACCTTACATGGGTTGATGGATATGGACATGGTTTTAGTTGGATAGAAAAATTCGGTAAAGATTGGAAATTCAAGATTAGACCGTTAGAAGAACATATAAGAAAAATAAAAGAAAAGTTTGAAAGAGAAAAGAAAAAGTGAGAATTTAAATTTAATAAAAAAGATAATTATTAGGTGTTGAGATGAGATATTCAATCTTCTTAATCTTTCTTATTTCCACTCTATGTTTTCTCAACATTGTTAATGCACAAAACATAAGCATAATAGTTCCTGAGAAACCTCCAGCTATCTATGCCAGCCAGTCTAATGAAGTTAATGTAATGATAAAAAATGGACAAGATATAAAAGATACATTCTACTTCTCGATCTGGCCAACTAAATGGGTTACCCTAGAAAGATACTGGGCTAGTTTCGAGCCTGGAGAGATAAAGACTCTAACTATAGATATAATACCTCCTAAAGATGCAGAGGAGGGTACAGAAATTTATACATTAACTGTTAAATCTCTGAGTAGTAATCTTTCCTCTTCTCAAGAAATTTATGTTAACATTAAAAGGACCAGTGATGTTTTCCTTTCGGAAATAAAATTAAATAAACAGAGCCTAAAACTGAATGAAATTCTTGTGATACAACCAGTAATCACGAATGTAGGAAAAGAAACAAAAGAAATACTTCTCAGTACTCAAGTTTTAAAAGATAATTCAATCGTGAAAGAATACGAAGACTCTTTCTCTATTGGACCCGAAAGTGTGAAAACATTTTCCTATAATTTTCCGATAGAGAGAGTTTATACACCAGGTGACTATGTGATAACTGTCTTCTTGAAAGATTCGTTGAATAGATTAATAGAGAAAAAGAGTATCAGTTTCACTATACAACCAACTCATAAAATAGAGAAGGAAAGAGAAAGCAAAAACTTCATCTTCTATACTATAGTAAACATAAGGGTAACGAATAAAGGGAATGTAAAAGAAACGAACCTCAATATATCTGAATCCCTTCCTTTATTCTCTAAAAACTTCTTTCTCCCAGACATAGAACCGATGTTCCAGGAAGAAAAGAATAATAGAATTGTTTACAAATGGTTGATTGAATTAGAACCAGGAGAAACAAAGGTAATAAGTTACCGTCTTAGATTTACCAATGTCATCATGGTTTCCTGTATTCTAATAGTGATCATCGTTTGGGTTGGCTGGCTCTTCTATCAACCAAAACTCTTGAAAGGATATAAAGGGATAATCTCTGGAAAGGAAGAAATAACCATCTCACTTTACATAAAAAATAGGAGAAAAAAATCCTTGAATAATATAATCGTTAAGGATTTCGTTCCAGCAATCGCAACTGTTGTTAAAAAATTTGATACATTAGCTCCAAAGATAAGAAGGAAAGCTATGGGAACAGAACTCTTGTGGAAAATAAAACAGTTGAAGCCTAAAGAAGAAAGAATATTAACTTATAGAATAAAACCTGTCGTTGAAGTTGTAGGAGAATTGAGATTGCCCAAAGCTACCCTCACTTATGAGACAAAGAAAGGAAAGAGAAGAAGAGTGCTTTCAAAGAAAATCACGATCACAGGAAAAATTAAATAAATCTTTATACTATTTCTTTAATACCCCGGATAGCTCAATGGTAGAGCGATCGGCTGTAGAAGAGTACTTTGGTACTCTTTCATTAGCAATCGCTCGGCAGGCACCGATAGGTTGCTGGTTCGAATCCGGCTCCGGGGATTTAGAAAAATATTTAAACTCCAGAAACAGAAATTTTATGGCTGGCGACCAAAACGAGGAGGAAACACTCGTACCCATTCCGAACACGAAAGTTAAGCTCCTCAGTGATGTGGAGAGTACTGTCTTCGGACGGGAAATCCAGGGCGTTGCCAGCCTTTTTAAATTGAAGAAAAAGTATAAATTAATCCTTTAACTATTATTTTTGATAAAAAAGAGCCTCGGTGGTGTAGTCCGGTCTATCATGCAGG
>CAZQBB010000004.1:4789-13777 GCA_964591915.1 uncultured archaeon | reverse complement strand
TGTGGAATGGAAACTCTCAAAACCTGCCTCAAAGCTCTATCATCTGCCTGTAAATCTATTAACCTTTTATGAATTCTTAACTCCCACTTATCGAAAGTAGTGTTTCCATGACCTGTTCCATCTCCACAGGGAGTTTTCATCGGAGCAACTCTAAGTTTTTTAGTCGGCAAAGGGATAGGACCTTTATATCCTATACCAAATTTTTTGGCTATCCCTATAATCTCTGCACAAATCTCATCCAATTGTTTAGGATCTCTTCCTGATAATCTAATTCTCGCTATTTGCATATTATCGCTTGAAAATATTCTGAGTGGAGAGATTTAAATGTTTTCTTCACAAAGAATTTAAACTCCTTTTCTTACTTATATTCTATGAAAAAATTTGAAGGGATAGAAACAGTAATACTCGATTATGGAAACACGATAATCTACGACCCTTTTGAGAACATTTTAAACAAAATACTCGACAAAATTTCTTCTAAACTAAAGTTAAAAAAGAAAAAGGTGAAAAGAGCTTTCATCGAAGCCAACAAAAAGGTCAATTATCTGAATATAGGTCATTTTGCACAAGAGGAACCAATAGTATGGTATGCTCTGAAGAAGTTGGGAGTAAAAGATGAAAAAGTAATTTTTCTCTCTCTGGATATACTCAAAATCTATCGAAAAGAATTAAAGAAATTGATGAAGAATTATCCAAGGAAAGAAAAGATAAGAGATGTTTTAGTTTACCTGAAGAGTAAAGGAAAGAGATTAGGGATAATCTCTGATGGAAGAGTTTTGAATCTTCACAGTATGCTAAGGTGGCTTGGTATAAAAAAATATTTTGATTTTATTGTTTCTTCAGAAGAAATTGGAATTGAAAAACCAGATCCAAGAATTTTTATCCAAACCATAAAACGTTTTAAATTAAAACCTGAAGAATGTGTTTATGTTGGCGACGACCCAAGGGATGATATAGAAGCTCCTAAAAAACTCGGAATGAAGATGATCTTGATAATTCCTCCAAAAAAATATAGAAAGCCGATGCCCTGGAGAAGGTATGATATAAAATTAAAGGTTAAACCTGATGCGATAATAAAAGATTTGATAGAACTGAAAAAATTCTTTTGATTATGAGAAGTCCTATTCTATCTTTATTTTATTACCAATCTCTACTTTGAGATATTCTGATGCGCTCTTCTCTTTCATCGAAATCTCTAAGGTTCCTGAACTTCCTACTATCAAGAATAACTCATTTTTCGGTGCTGATTCATAAGTCTTGAATAACCTTAGTTTTTTCTTAATTTTTTTGTATTTTAGATCGTAAACTCTCTTCTTTAAAGGCCGAAGATTAGTTATTATATTCCCGAAATTATCTATCCTAACTATTTCACCAGTTCTCCCTTTAAGATAAAACTTTAACTTTTTCTTAAGGGTAGTTTTCCTTCCTAGGTTTTCTATACTTTCTCCACCCTCGAGTTTAGCGGCGGCTTTAGCAAACACATCTCTCCCATGGAATGTTCTAGATGCTCCTCTAACTGAAAGTTTCACAGTAATTTTGATTCCATCTTTATTTATCGATGGATACATCAAACCATTATCAGGACCTATAAAGTAATAATTTTTAGTCTTGATTGCTAGAGCATTTCTTTTTCCTCCGACTCCAGGATCGACAACACAGAGAAAAATTGTCCCTCTTGGAAAATATTCAAAGTTAGTGAACAATATCCATGCTGCTTCTTTTATGCTGTGAGGGTTTATAGTATTACATAGGTCAACTATCTTGGAATTAGGATATATGGAATAAATCACTCCCTTCATCACACCAAGATACTCAGATTGACCAAAATCAGACAGGATGGCTATCATCCTTTAAGTTCCCTCTTTCCATTCTTTCAAGTATCTCTTTTGTTCCTCTGTAAGTTTTTCAATCTTTATTTTCATCGATTCTAGTTTTAATCTAGCAACTCTGTCATCTATTTCTTTAGGAACATCATAAACTTTTGGTTTTAATTTTTCATGGTTCTTAATTAACCATTCACAACACAAAGCTTCGTTCGAAAAGGACATATCCATAACTTCACTCGGATGACCTTCAGCAGCAGCCAGGTTCACTAATCTACCCTCTGCTAATAAGTATACTCTTCTTCCATCCTTCAATTCGTATTCTTCAACATTTTCTCTTATTCTTCTTTTCCCGATGGATAACTCCTCTAAATTAGGAATACATATCTCAACGTTAAAATGACCAGCATTAGCCAGTATGACCCCGTCTTTCATTTTTTCTATGTGTTCTTTTCTTATGACGTACTTATCTCCTGTTACAGTGACAAAAACATCTCCTATCTTTGCAGCATCATCCATACACATAACTCTGAAACCATCCATAACAGCCTGCAAAGCTTTAACTGGATCAACTTCAACTACTATGACGTTTGAACCCATTCCTCTTGCTCTCTTTGCCAATCCCTTTCCACAGTATCCATAGCCACAAACAACGAAATTCTTTCCAGAGAGGAGTATGTTTGTAGATCTTAGGATTCCATCGATAGCGCTTTGGCCAGTTCCGTAAACATTATCGAACATTCTTTTTGTTGGAGTGTCATTAACTGCTATGATTGGGTACTTTAATGCATTATCCTTCTCCATAGCTCTGAATCTTATAACCCCTGAAGTTGTTTCTTCTTGGCCACCGTAAACGTTCTCCAGCAAATCTTGTCTTTTCATATGAATCGTTGAAGTTAAATCTCCACCATCGTCTATTGTTATGTTAGGCTTAAAGTTCAAGACTTGATCAACACACCAATAGTATTCTTCTTTGGTTTCTCCACGCCAAGCGAAGACATTTATTCCTTCATCGACTAAGGCAGCAGCCACATCATCCTGAGTTGAAAGAGGATTAGAACCACAAAGAGCGACGATTGCTCCTCCAGATTTTAATGTTTTTACTAATACTGCCGTTTCTTTTGTCACGTGGAGGCAACAACCTATCGTTATCCCTTTAAATGGCTTCTTTCTCGAAAATTCTTTTCTTATCTTCATTAAAACAGGCATTCTAGATTCGGCCCATTCTATTTTAAGTTTTCCTTTTTTTGCGAGAGATAGATCTTTAACTTTATATTTCATGGACTTACCTCCTCTTCAATGATATAAAGTGATTACTGAATTTAATTTAAATAGTTGAAACAAAAAATTTCCTGTAATGCCAAAAGATCTTTCGAAAGTTAGGGCAATACTCTTCGATTTTGACAATACACTAGTGAATTTTATGGAGATGAAGAAGCGTGCGATAGAAAGTGCTATCGATAAGATGATAAGGGCTGGTTTGTCATTATCAAAAGAAAAAGCTTTGAAAAAAGTGAGGAATTTATACAAAAAAAGAGGTATTGAATACCAAAAAGTATTCGACGAACTGTTAGAAGAAAGTATGGGAAAGGTTGAACCAAAGATCTTAGCAGCCGGTGTAGTTGCTTACAGGAAAACAAAAGACAAATACCTGAAACCTTATCCTAATGTAGTAAAAACTCTTGAAATTTTGAGAAAAAAATTTACTCTAGCGATAATCTCAGATGCTCCGATTTTTCAGGTATGGACAAGATTGTACGATACCAATCTCCACAATTACTTCAATTTCGTGATCGCTTATGAAACTACAAGGACGAAAAAACCGGGAGAACTACCTTTCAGACTTGCTATGAAAAAGTTAGGGTTAAAACCTCACGAACTTTTGATGGTGGGAGATGATCCAAGAAGAGACATTGCTGGCGCAAGAAGGTTGGGAATTCCCACTGTTCTTGCTGAATATGGTTGCATTTTTGATGTAGACCCAACAAAGCCAGAACAAAAACCTGACTTTAAAATAAAGGATATCATAGAGTTACTGGATCTTCTTGGAATAAATAGTGAAAAATAATGAAACTTATTACTGTGAAATCAGGAAAGCTCAAAAAAACAAAAAAACTTAGTTTAGTCGTGAGTGTTTTAATCGAAAGAGAGGGTAAGGTACTTTTAGTAAAAAGAAAGGAAGGAAAATCATTTCCTGGTTTATGGGGATTACCAAACGGAAAAGTGAGACTTGGAGAAACATTAGAGGAAGCCGCAAGGAGAGAAGCGAAAGAAGAAACTGGTTTATCAGTTGAAATTCTTGAGCCTTATCTCATCACCCAAGAATTCCATGATGATCATCATCACATAGTATTTGCTTTCAAAGGAAAGGTTATAGAAGGGGAACTAAGAGCAGGAAGTGATGCAAAAGAAGTAAGATGGTTTTCGAAAGAAGAAATCTCAAGGTTGAAGATTCAACCAACAGCCAAAGAGCAATTAAAAGCTGGATTTTAACATTCTGAGAATTCTCTCAGAAGATTCTTCTGGTTTAATCTTATCAGAGTCTATTATCAAGTTAGGATTTTCTGGTTCTTCATATTCAATGTCCACACCTATCATTTCTCCCAATCCTTCTATTTTTTTTCCAGTTTTTAACCTTTCCAAAGCTTTCTTGTAAAGATCACTCAAGACTACATTATCTCTCCTTTTAGACTCTCTTTCCATACAGACTTCTAAAGGACATCTCACATAGACCTCAAAAAAATTCGGTATTAGTTCTCTAGCTAATTCTCTCCACTTTCTCCTATGGCCTGTAGCATCCATTATCACGCTTATCCCGTTCTTAGAAAGGAATTTAGCTATCAACACTAAAGCTCTATAAGCATGATCTCTCTCTTCTTCTGTATATCTTCTTTTCGGAGTTAATATCCACCTTATTTCATCCATCCTTAAGTATTCAACTTTTATTTTTTCCTCTTTCAATTTTTTCATCAACTCTCTTGCTATGGTTGTTTTCCCCGATCCTGGTAAACCAGTCAACCACAAAACCCAAGCTTTCATCCGATCAGCAAACGTTTGATTTTTTTATAAACAGCTTCATTCTGAGCAGCTATCAAATTTAGATTTTTTTTGAACCCTATGTCATAAGAAGAGAAATCATTTCCTTCTAAGTCTTTAACTATTCCTCCTGCTTCTTTAACTATCAACTGGGATGCTGCTTGATCTATAGTTCTTCTTGAACCCAGGGCCACGTATCCTCCTACGATACCTTCCGCTAAAAAACACATCTCGAGAGAACAAGATCCCAAAACTCTCACTCTTTCGAATTCTTTCTCTAGATTAACCATTCGTTTTAAGTTTTTTACCTTATCTGTGCATACATCCACGAGCAAACAAGAATTCTCTTCTTCACTCACTCTGATTTTTCCTCCATTCTTGAAAGCGCCGTTCCCTTTAACTGCGTAATATTCATCACCATTTATCAAGTTCTTCACATATCCTATTTCTATTCCTCCCATACTTTCTTCAATATCACCTATTGCTATAGAAGTTGATGCAAATGGAATGCCGAATTTTAAGTTCTTTGAACCATCAATTGGGTCTATTACGACTAAAACTTCAGGGTTTTCACCGACCATCCCATTTCCAGATTCTTCCGAGATAAATCTAAAGCTTTTTCTGGTCATTCTAAAACAATCCAATATAATTTTTTCAGTAATATCATCTATCAGAAGAGTTTTATCTCCTCCAAAGCCCATTCTTATTACTTTTTTTCTCTCTTTTTTTTTCAGATATTTCTTTATTTCAGAAAATACTTTATTTCCAGCCTCTTTACAGATTTTTAACCAATAGTTAGTTTTCATATTAATCCTTTAGGTATGAGTTTATCTTTCTAATATCGAACACATCTTCGTCTAAAATGTTCTTGATGAAGTTAACCATTTTTTTCTTACTTTCGTTTAATGCTTCTATTCTATTCTTCTCGAAACCATGCATCCTTAGCCAGTGAGGAGAGTAAAAAATAGGATGAATACAAACTAAACTCCTAAAAGCTGCAAAGAAAGAGAAAACTTCGAACATTCCCCCATCTTTTCTTTTCTTGAAGTACCTAGAAAAAAAAGATTCGAACAATTCCTTGAATGGATTCTTGAATTTTCCATAACTCATGAGTGAGTAGTTTATGAAGTTAACAGTTAATGAGGATGTATCGTCTGCTGGGTCACCGTACCTGAACCTACTTCTATCTAAAAGTATTAATTTTCCGTTGTCGAACCAGATATTTCCAGGGTAGAAATCTCCATGTACTACTCTTAATCTTTCATCTTTATCTTTAATCTTATCCCACCATTCCACCATTTTTTTGACTATCTCTACTAGCTCTTTTCTTGAAATGAATTCAAGCTTATCTGGAAAAGTATCGATAACCCCCATCGTTAACTCTCCATGTCCGACAAAATCTCTTATGACTCTTTTATAAAGAAACTTGCTATTATCACCTTTGTATTTAATCGAATGTATATGGGCCAAATAATCAGCTATCAATTTTATTCTTTCTTTATCATTTTTCATTAGTTTTCTCCTATCCCTGATTCTATCCAAGTCTGTCCAGTATTCTTTTCCTTTAGCTTCTTCCATTATTATAAAAAATTCTTCTGGTTGACCGAGTGATAACAATGAGCCATCTTTCTGAATAGAGCCAGCATCTAATACTTTCACATGGTTTGGAAGTAAGTTATCATCCATTAACGCTCGGATGACAACATTTGCTCTATCTGCAGGATACTCATGACCGAATCCTTTATCATGCAAAGTTTTAAGGATGTATCTTTTTTCTTCTCCTTCTTTGTTGACGGTATTGATCAGAAAACCAAAAGCATGAAATCCTTTGCCCAATTTTTCTATACTCTTTATCTTATTCTCTGAACCAAACACATTTAAAAAATACTTTTTAAGGAGCTGTCTTTTTATTTCTTCCATTCCAACCAAACATTTATATAAAAATTATCAATCAATAAATATTTTGACCGTCTATGGAGAAATTTGATTGTTGGCTTCCCACATGGGATGAATTGTATAAAGATATCAAGGAAATCGTTAAGAAAATAAAAAAAGATGATTACCGACCTGATATAGTAGTTGCTCTATCTAGGGGAGGATTCGTACCAGCTAGAGTGATTTGTGATTTGTTGATAATTAAAGACTTAGTTTCTATAAAAGTTGATCATTGGGGAATAACCGCTACCAAGGATGGAAGAGCACGTCTAAGATATCCTCTTAATGCCGATTTAACTGGAAAAAAAGTATTGATTGTCGATGATATCACAGACACTGGAGAAAGTATGAGGATCGCAAAAGAATTCGTAGAAAAACTTAACCCTATAGAAATAAAGACGGCAGCGATCTTTCACATTGCACATTCAAAATTCATTCCGGATTATTACAGTAAAAAGATAGATTGGGTCTGGGTAATCTGGCCATGGAATTACATCGAGGATATGTGTAACATAGTTCCTAAGGTACTGGATGAAAAGAAGGGACATTCTATCGAAGAAATTAAAAAATCTTTGAAGAAAAGATTCAAGATCGATTTACCAGAAGAAAAAATTATAGAAATAATGGGAGAATTAGTTGCGAGAAATATAGCGAGAGAAAACAGCGATGGTTGGGTAAAAAAGAAAATAGATTAAACCCTTGCATTTTCTAAAGCATTCTTGCAGGAACAATTCCTCTCTTTTGGGATACTTTTTATTGTTTCTTTTAATATTTCTTTCACTTTTTTCTGATTTTCTTTCATAACTCTAATTACTTCTTTCACGTTTACAGGTTTTTCAGCCCATACATCAAAATCTGTTATCGTTGCTATTATCGCGAAACATATCTCCTTCTCCCTAGCTAATATTGCCTCTGGGACTCCAGTCATCCCTATCAAGTCAGCGAAGTTTCTAAACATCCTACTTTCTGCTCTTGTAGAGAATCTAGGACCTTCGATGCAGAGATAGGTTCCTTTACTATGGTAGGGAATCCCTAGTTTTTCACAGGATTCTATCAAAACCTTTCTTAGCTCTGGACAAAACGGATCGGCTAAAGAAACATGAGTGACATTTCCTGTGTCATAAAAAGTTGTTCTTGTTTTTCTAAAGTCTATGAACTGGTCTGGTATAACTATTTCTCCAGGTTTGTAATTTCTTTTCAAAGAACCAGTAGCACAAGAAGCTAAAATTCTTGTCACACCTAATTCTTCAAACCCATGAATATTTGCTCTAAAGTTTATATCATGAGGAGGTATTGTGTGATTTCTTCCGTGTCTTGCTAAGAATGCAACTTTTCTGTTTTCGAATTCTCCGATAAGATAAGAATCAGAAGGTTTTCCATATGGTGTTTTTATATCGATAGGTTTTACGTTCTTAAAAATAGCTGGGTCGTATATTCCTGTTCCTCCAATTATTCCAATCTCAGCCTTCATATTGAACACCGATTTTTATGCGTTTGTTAATTATTTTTAATTACTTAAACAAGTTTTTAATTCTATTCGGTTTAACGATTCCTTTTTCAGTAATTAATCCAGTTATGTATTTTGCCGGTGTTACATCAAAAGCTGGATTCTTAGCAGATGAATTTTTAGGTGCTATCCTAATCCTCTCTAATTTTCCTTCAGAAAATCCCTACATATGAGTTACTTCTTCCTCACTCCTTTCTTCTATGGGTATATTCTTCCAAGATTTGATGTTCATATCAATCGTACTCGTTGGGACAGCAACATAGAACGGTATTTTATTTTCTCTTGCTAAAACAGCTTTTTCATAAGTTCCTATCTTGTTAGCAACAGATCCATCCGCAGCAACTCTGTCTGCACCAACAATACAAATATCAATTTCTCCTTTTTCCATGAAATAACCAGCAGCGTTGTCTACAATAATAGTATGATCGATTCCTTCTTGTAATAATTCCCAGGCTGTTAATCTTGAACCTTGACATCTAGGTCTTGTTTCATCGACAAAAACAAATATCTTTTTTCTTCTATAATGGGCAAACCTTATCGGCGCCAAAGCTGTGCCATAATCAACTGTTGCTAAAGCTCCAGCATTACAATGTGTTAAAATCTTATAGTTATTTTTAATTAGTTCACTCCCATATTCACCTATCTTTCTACAAGTTTCTACGTCTTCATCAGCAATTTTATGAGCTT
>CAZQBB010000004.1:0-4779 GCA_964591915.1 uncultured archaeon | reverse complement strand
ACTGCTGATTCTCTCTTTTCTTTGATGGTTTTACCTTTTTTGACCACTCTTAAGATTCTATCGACTGCCCAAAAGAGGTTGTATGCAGTAGGCCTAGTTTCTTTTATGATTTGGCTCGCTTTCTCAACATAGCTCTTGAAATCTCTATCAGAAGCTTCTAAACACGCTTGAGCCATTCCAAAACCGGCAGTCACTCCTATAGCAGGAGCTCCTCTCACTATCATCTTCTTAATCGCTTCAGCTGTTTGTTTGTGATCAAAGGAAGAATATATTTCAAATTTGTGTGGTAACTTTGTTTGGTTTATCATCTTAACAATGTTTCCTTCCATCCATACAGTCCTGAAATTTTCCACCTGATCTTCAATTTTTACTTTCATTGATTCAAATTTCTCTCTATACTTTAAAAATCTCTCTTTAAGGAAATCTGGAGAATTCAATAGAAATAACAAGTAAAAAATAAAAAATTACTTAGCTTTTACTACATCTAGAACAACACCCGCAGCTACTGTCATTCCCATATCTCTTACTGCAAACCTTGCTAACTGCGGAATATCAGCTTGTTTTTCGACTACCATAGGCTTAGTAGGAACAACTCTTATCCTAGCAGCATCTCCAGTCTTTATGAAATCTGGGTGTTCCTTCACCACTTGTCCTGTTTTTGGATCTATCTTTGCTATTATTTCTTCTATCTTACATGCTACTGAAGCAGTTCCACAATGGAAAACTGGAGTATAACCAGCTGTTATTACTGTCGGGTGTTGGAGTACTATAATCTGCGCTGTAAATTCTTTTGCAACAGTCGGAGGATTGTCTGGATGACCGGCAACATCTCCTCTCTTCACGTCTTTCTTTCCAACTCCTCTCACGTTGAAACCTATATTGTCTCCTGGCTTTGCTTCAGGTTGTTTCTTGTGGAACATCTCTATACTCTTAACCTCTCCTTTAGCTCCGGATGGTTCGAATATTACTGTATCCCCTTCTTTTAGTATTCCAGTTTCCACTCTTCCAACAGGGACAGTTCCTACTCCTGTTATAGAATATACATCTTGGATTGGTATTCTTAGCGGTTTATCGATAGGCTGCTCAGGAGGTACTATAGTTGCATCTAGGGCTTCTACAAGAGTAGGTCCTTTATACCATGGCATATTTTCAGATTTCTTAACTACGTTATCTCCTTTTAATGCAGCAACAGGGACAAAAGGTATCTTATCTACCTTGAATCCTATAGAACTCAAGAGTTTCTTCGATTCCTCTACAACTTCCTCATATCTTTTCTGGTCATAGTTTGCAGCATCCATCTTGTTTATCGCTACAACTAATTGACTAACTCCCATGACTTTCATCAAGTACGCATGTTCTCTTGTTTGCTCTTGTACTCCTTCTCCTGGCTTAGCTGAAATAACGAATATGGCAGCATCTGCCTGAGAAGTTCCAGTGATCATATTCTTCACGAAATCCCTATGTCCAGGACAATCTATTATAGTGTAGAAGTACTTCTTGGTCTGGAATGGTCTGTGCATTATGTCTATAGTTAAGCCACGCTCTCTTTCTTCCTTCAGTTTATCCATCACGAAAGCGAACTCGAATGTTTCTCTTTTCAATTCTTTAGCTAGCTCTTTTAATTTCCTCAATTGATCTTCTCTCAGGGCTCCAGAATCGTAGAGTAGTCTTCCGATTAAAGTAGATTTACCATGATCTACATGGCCTGCGGTAATGATGTTAATTTTCGGTAATTCAGGCATCCCTTACACCTCCGTAACTATTATTTTTATTCAATCATGTTTTTAAATATATTTATTCAATCCTCGGAATTTCTTCTTTGAGTCCTTTTCTTTTTCTTATACTGAGTATTGTTCTGTTCTGTAATTCTCTGGGTAACCTCTCAAATATAACATCTATTAAACTATAAAAACCTTTTCCTCCAGTAGCAGATTTTAACGCAGAATTGAACCCGAACATTTCCGAAACAGGAATCTTAGCTCTTATTATAGTTACTCCTCTTTCTTCTTCCATGCCCAATACTTTTCCTCTTCTTCCTTGTATTTCTTTCAGTGCTCCTCCCATCAACTCTGATGGCACATCAACTCTAATTATCTGTTTCGGCTCGAGAAGAACAGGATCTGCATCAAGAATAGCGGTTCTTATAGCATATCTCACAGCCGGTAAAACTTGACCTGGGCCTCTGTGTACAGGATCTTCATGTAACTCTGCATCAACCAGACTGACTTTTACTCCTACACAAGGTTCTCTTGCCAATGGCCCTTCATCCATCCTCGTTATAAAACCTTCTTTTATCATCTCCATCACTTCGTTTAGATACTGAACTCCTTTTGTCATCTCTAGAAGCATGTTCTTCTCATGAATAAGTTTTAACTTCTTCGCTTCATCGGTATTCATCCCAAGTTTTATCAGTTTATTTTGAATCTCTAAGTTTTTCTTCTTGAGTTCTATGTTGGAAGGAATCTCATCGTTTTTCATAGCATTAAGTACATTCTCATCAATAGGTTCTACAGAAAAATAGAATTTATTGTGTTTGTTTGGTGATTTTCCTTCTATCACTCTTGATTTTTTACAGATTGTCTCCCTATAAACGACTATAGGAGGAGAAGCTTCAAAATCTATGCCTTCTTCTCTTAGTTTTCTCTCTACTTTTGCATCTAAATGTAATTCGCCAAGACCCGAAACCAAGTATTCCCCTGTTTCTTCGTTTATCTTCACTTTTATGGTAGGATCTTCTCTTGCAAGTTTCTTCAAGAAGTTTATCAACTTGACCAAATCTTTAGGATCTTTTGGTTCTATGGATTTCGTGACAACAGGTTCAAACATGTGTTTTATTTGCTCGAAAGGTTCTATTATATGATCTGGTTCGCATATAGTTTCTCCTGAAAATGCTTCTGATAAACCAATTATACCTACTATGTTACCTGCAACAACCTCATTGACTTGGATCCTTTGTGGTCCTTTGTAAATACTAACTTGTTGAACTCTTTGTTTTTTGTGCTGGCCTATAAGATAGACTTCATCTCCTTTCCTAATTTTCCCAGAAAATATTCTAGCACATGCAACAAAACCAGCATGAGGGTCAGGAATTAGTTTAGTAATTATTCCAGCTAGATGGCCATTACTATTTACAGATATCATCTGTTTGGCTATTTCTGTGTTCAAATCACCATGCCATATCTTAGGAACCCTGTATTTTTGGGCCTCTACAGGAGAAGGTAAATGCTTGATTATCATATCCAAGACAACATTGTACAAGGGTGCTCTTTTCGCGAGTTCATCTTGTTTATTTTCATTCGTTAAATCGATTATATCTTTGAACGTTATTCCGGTTTTTTTCATGTAAGGAATAGATATGGCCCATTTCTTCAAAGCAGAACCGAATGCTACAGAACCGTCGTTTACGTTGACGAGCCATTTATTCTTGTACTCTTCTTCAGCATATTTCTGGATAAGAATGTTAACTTCTTTTATTATCTTCATGAACCTCTCTTGCATCTGTTCAGGAGTTAGCTTCAACTCTTTTATCAACCTATCAACTTTATTTATAAAAAGAACGGGCTTGACTCTCTCCTTTAAACTCTGTCTTAATACAGTTTCTGTCTGTGGCATTACTCCTTCTACTGCACAAACTAAGACTATAGCCCCATCTACTGCTCTCATCGCTCTGGTTACATCACCGCCAAAATCTACATGACCTGGAGTATCTATTAGATTGACAAGATAATAATCACCTTCGTATTCATGAATCATGCTTGCGTTTGCTGACCAGATGGTTATACCTCTTTGTTGTTCTTGCTCATCAAAATCAAGGAAGAGTTTTCTTCCAGCCAATTCTTTTGAGATTATTCCAGAACCTGCTAGTAAGTGATCACTAAAGGTTGTTTTTCCATGATCGATGTGTGCTACTGTACCTATATTCCTTATATGATCTGGTTTGTACATGAGTTCCTTTACTCTTTCTATAACATCTTTCTCTGGCATCTACAACACCGAAAGTAATACTGTTATTTTGAATACAAACCAATTTAAATTTTTTGATGAGGAGTTATTTTATTTTTGCTTTGACATATATTCTTTATGGTTGTTTCGATAATCATAGGTATACTAATCCTTGCAGTGATAGTATTCACGATAGTAAGGATAGTTAAGAATATCATAGTTGGATTGATTCTAGTCGGTTTTTTATTGCTTATCTCCTATGTCTTTTTAGGATCATTTCCCAACTTAAGAGAAATTCCAATAATAGGTCCAAAACTTCCTAGGATACCTAGTATCGGAGAATTCATTGGTTTTCTTAGGAAAGCCTATCAAATAAAGATAATCAAAGTTTTCAGGGGATCCGAAAATCAAATCATGATAACTATAAAGAATGTAGGAAATTTTGCCGTATCGAATTTCTCTCTTCTAGTGGATAATAAACCTGTTAATATAATCAATAGAATAAAAAGCTCATTAAAACCTGGAGAAATGGGAACCATAGAAACTAATTGGAAGGAAGATTTCAATAATATAACCATCATTACTTCAGAAATAAACGTTACATACTCAAAAACGGTAAGTTAATAAATCACCTTGCTCCACTAGCTTCTCTTTCAATCCTTTCTTTCTCTTTTATAGCCTCAGATTTTGAAGCATCATTCTTGTAAGCGTAAAAAATTTCATCTGCTAACGCATCTGCCATGCTTTTCTTCTTACCGAAAGCCTTTCGGTATGCAGCCTGTACTATCACTCTTAGAGCTGCATCAACCCTTCTTTGAGGAGAAGTAATTACAGCTT
>CAZQBB010000003.1:0-13935 GCA_964591915.1 uncultured archaeon | reverse complement strand
AATACTTGATTGCTAAAGTTACTCCTCTTGGTGTTTACAATAATGGGATGATGAAAAGAGTGACTTATCCTCCTTCTCCTGGATCTTCAGTTGAAAAGATTGATGAAAAAATTCTTTTCAATTTTCTTGGTCTAGATTCGAATGGTTTAAACATAGGTAAGATAGCTTTCCATAACATGAATGCAAAGATAAACTTAACTAGACTTTTTCATAAACACTTAGCAGTATTGGCTATTTCTGGTGCTGGTAAGAGTCACTTCATCTCTATTCTCCTAGAAGAATTATTAGACAGGCCTCATGAATCGGGTAAGCCGGCGATAATAGTTATAGATCCTCATGGAGAGTATGTGGGATTCAAAGAAGATGAGAATTATTCGAGAAAAACAAGAGTGTTCAGTAAGGGATCATTGAGTATATCTGCTTCTTCTCTTTCTCCTTATCAGATAACGGAGTTTTTACCCGAGATATCTCCAGTTCAGAAAAGGGAATTAATCAGAATAATCCAAGAATTGAAGAAGAAAAGAAAAAACTATAGTTTTAAGGAATTGATAGAAGTTATAGAGAAGAGTGAAATCAAGAAAGTGACAAAAGATACACTCACGAGTTGGATTTCGAACTTAGAAGTTATGCATCTTTTCTCAAACGTAACAACTCCTCCAATCCAAGAACTAGCTAAACCTGGTCAATTAAGCGTGATTGATCTTTCAGGATTCTTGAGACTAAACGAAAAACAGATCATAGTCACTTACTTTGCGAGAAAACTTTTCAACGCAAGACATCAAGGTAGAATCCCACCTTTCATCTTTGTTATAGAAGAAGCACACAACTTCTGTCCTGAAGGGATAGAAAAACAACAAGCTATCTCGAAAGGAATAATAGAAACAATAGCAAGAGAGGGGAGAAAATTTCATGCCTCTTTAGTTCTGGTCTCTCAAAGGCCCATTCGGTTGAGCAGTACTGCCTTAAGTCAGTGTAACACTCATATCTTGTTGAGAATAGTGAATCCATACGACTTGAAACACATAGCCGAATCTAGTGAAGCGATAACATCTGACCTGATAAAAACCTTACCAGGTTTACAGGTGGGAGAAGCGATAATCGTCGGTAATGCTGTTAATCATCCTATTTTCGTTCAAGTAAGAAAAAGAAAAAGCAAAGAATCTTCTAGGCTTGCAATGGATTTTGAGAGCGCACTGAGAGAGTTCTCCAGAAAGGATTTTCAAAGAACAAAAGACTTAGAAGCGTTCAAATAATTTATTGAATTTTTTTTATCATCGTTACTCCGTCGTTGATCTTGTCTCTCTCTATCCTGTAAGCGTTCCCGGTCACAGCATTCTCTAATTCCCTTTCATGAGTTATCAAGAATGTTTGATCCATAAACTCGTTAATTCTTTCCCTAAGTGTGGTTGCTAACTCAGTTATCGCACGAGAATCTAGGTTTGCTGTTGGTTCGTCAAGAATTAAAATCTTGAGTTGAGGGGCTAACACTAAGGAGAAAGCAATTCTCAAGGCAAGACACGCCAAACTTCTTTCGCCTCCAGATGCGACTCCCTCAACATTGATCCATTCTCCTGTTCTCGTTTGAAGTTGAAGAATATAATCTCCTCCTTCTATGTTCAAAGCTACAGCAGAAAAATCTCCGTATGGATAAAGGTTTGGCCATATCTCATTCATCGTATAGTTAACAGCATCTATGAATTCTTTTCTTAGCTGAACCTGGGTTTGCTCTAATGCTTTTTCGAGAATTTTCAAATCTTTTATTATTTTTTCGAGTCTTTCGATCTCTTCTCGTTGAGTTTCTATCAACTTAAGTTTTTCTTCTTGTTCTTTTTTCCTACTCTCTTTTTCCGAGTGTAGAACACTCATGCTGTTCAATCTTTCGTCCAACTCGGATATCTTACTCATTATTTCCGTGAACTTTTCTCTCACTTTCTCTACCTCTTCTTCCCCTATACTTCTCTTCACATCTTCTATTCTTCTGTTAATCTCTTCTTCTCTTTTTTTGAACTGCAAAAGTCTCGACTCTATCTGTTTGAGTTCAGAAATCTTGGAAGAAAGGAATTCAAGATTTTTCCTCTCTTCATTCTTTTCATCTACGATCTTCTTTAGGCTTGAAATTTCTTCTTTTAGTTTTTTGTGTTCCTCTTCCTTCTTCTTCATCGTATTGATCAGCTCTAAACGATTTTCCTCTTCCTTTTTCAATTGAAGTTTTAATTCGTCTAAGTTACTAACTTCGTCCAGAAATCTCTTGAACTTTTCTACTATTTCTTCAAGTTCTTTGATTTTTTCTTTCTTTTTTCTTCTTTCTTCATCGATGATTTTCATCCTTTCTTTCCATTTTTCAATCTTCTCTTTTTCTTGCTCTATTAGCCTCTTCTTTTTTTCTTCTGTCAGTCTAGATAAACAAACAGGACATTTATCTTTCAGTCTCAGTAGTTTATTCAATATGTCTTCTGCTTCCTCTACTCTAGTGGTAAGAGAAGTAAAATCTTCTTCCAGTTTTTCTAGTTTTTCCTTTTCTTTTTTTAATGCATCAGAAGGTTCCCTGTATTTTTCTTTAATTTCACATATCTTCTCTTGGAACTCTGATTTTTTAGAAATTTCTTCATCGAGTCTTTTAATTTCTCTTTCTAAAAATTCTGCCCTAGTTCTGGATTCTGATATGAGCTCAGTAAGTTTTTCATGCTCTTCTCTTTTCTTCATCAGCTTTTCTTCAAACTCCCCTAATTCAGCTTTTGTTTTCTTGAGTTTTTCTTCGATATCTTCTTCTTTTTCTTTTAATAAGCCCTTGATTTCTTCTGCCATCCTAGAATTCTCTCTTATCACACTTTCAACAGATTTCTTTTCCTCTTTTAATGAGGCTAATTCTTTGTTCAGCTTTTCCAATCTTTCTAGTTTTTCCCTAATTTCCTTTTCTCTTTCTTTCATATCTTCAAGTTGAGTTTTGATCTTTTCCTCCTTCTCTTTTATTTCTCTAAGACTTGTCTCTAACTCCTCGATGGATTTCTCCAATTCTTTAACGTTCATCTGTTGGATGATACTCTGTTTTCCTAGTTTTCTGTCTATGAGTTTATTCCTGAGAGTTACTGCAGAAGAGCGGGCTTTTTCAAACTTGTCTATGTTGAGAAGTTTATCTATTCTCCTCATCCTCTCTCCTCTCGGAAGAGTCAAGAAATAATCCAGAGCATTTTGCTCAGAGTATATGGCCTTACTGAAGAGCTCGTAGTTAACCTTGAGCAGTTTTTCGACCAATTCAGTGACTCTTTGAGAATTGGGAGACTCGAGTAGTTTATCTTCCTCCCTTATCTCAGAGAGAGTAGTTCCTTTTCCCCTTTCTATAATTCTCAATACTGTATACCTTTTTCCATTAACTGTGAAATCGACTGAAACCTCCGCTGAATCTTTAGTGAAAGGTTTATTCATTATAACATCATCAAGCTTTATCCTCTTTGCTTGGAGGTCTGGAAAAGTTCCGAATAAGCCAAAACACAAAGCATTCATGACTGTAGATTTTCCTGACCCAAGAATTCCGACTAAAGCATTAGTCCCTCTAGTGAACTTAAACTCTGAATCTAGATGGGAACGGAAGTTTTTTATCCTGATTCTTGTTATCATCTCATCGACCAAAAGTCATTAAGGTTTTTTGTTTTCCAGTTATAATATCGAATGCCTTTTCTGTTTCACCCTCCGCTAATAACTTAAAGATGTTACTAATGTCAAAGCTTGAGGAAAACTTTAATTCTTCTAGATTTTTCCTCAGTAATTCCAAACCTATCTCTTCTATGCTCATTTTTCTTTCCCTTAAATCTCTCAAGATTTCTATCTTTCTTGTGATCTCAGGAGATTCAAGTTGTTTGGAGAAATACAGTATCGCTTTATCTGAAAAGTTCTTCTCTATTTTTCTCAATTCTTTATCTATCAGTTCTGTTTCTTTCCCAAATATCTTTATCTTTATCATCGGTATTTTTTTATGTTCTTTTTTGAGAATCTCATCCAAAACTTTTTCTATTTGGTCTTGGAGGAGGGAATCATCTCCAAGTTCTACTTCTCTGTAGAAGAATCTTCTATTTTTTTCTAGTGGGATGAAGTTGATCTCTCTTTTTTCTGTATCGAGTTGATAGAATCCTTTTTGAACCTCTGATTCTTCAGGTTTAAGTTGGGTAACAATCGTACTCCCAGGGAAAAGAAGGATTGTATCTTTAATTTTTGTTAGTTCTCTAGTATGGATATGCCCATCTATTATCAAATCAAAACCTTCAGGGAGATTTGAAAGGTTTAAAGTAGGAGGTTCAAGAGGAGAGTAAACATACGGTTCAATACTCTGATGTAACATCAAAATATTATAACAACCGTCTACTGGCTTAGGATTCCAATCGTCTAATAGGTTTTTTGCATATCTCTCAGGGACTCCAGACATTCCTTGAACTGCAACTTTTTCTCCATTTTTTTCAAAGATTAAACCGTTATTATGGAGATAAATGAGAAAGCCGGCTTGTTCTAAAGCTTCTATAGCGTTAATCTGATCCTTTGCTCTTCTTTCATGAGTTCCATGGATAGCAACGACAGGAATTCCTGAAAGACAACGCTTTGATATTTCCTTCAAATCTTTGTTTAGAGTTTTAAGTAGTTTTATTCCGCTACTTTTTGAGAGTAGAGGTTTAGACAGAACTCTCAAAGCTTTAGCCCAAGTTTCTGTTCTTGGAAGTCTGGAATCGAAGATGTCACCAGCGATTAAGATCAGATCAGAGTTCAAAGATTTTGAAATAGCTTCTTTCGCGTTATCGAAACTATCTTCCTCTAGACGAGTGTTCCAACCGTAACCGAAATGAAAATCTGAGAGTATGGATATTTGCATGGTTTTAATATAGGAGGAAAATATTAATTAACCATTACTTTTCTTGTAATTACTTTTCAATAACTACAATTCGAGAGAATAGTTTTATTCTCAGCAACCCAATTGATCTAAAATTAACTCCATCACCTTTCTTTAACCCGATCGTTTCGACTTGTGAATTTTAGTTTTTTATTCTCATGAACCATTATGTTTTTTGGTGAGTGGATGAACAAAACCAAAGTTATAGTTAACGGCTATGGAATCATAGGAAAAAGAGTTGCGGATGCCGTTTCTTTACAAGATGATATGGAATTGGTTGGAATCGCTGATGTAATCGGAGATTGGCGTGTTAAGATGGCACAGAAAAAAGGTTATGATGTTTATTCGAGCATGAACGATTCAAAATTCATCCAAAACATGAAGAATGCTGGAATACACGTGAAAGGAACTCTCGAAGATTTACTCAAGAGCGGATCTGTCGATGTTGTAGTGGATTGCACTCCAGCTGGTTTTGGAGCAAAAAACAAAGAAGCATTGTACGAAAAGTATGGAGTTAAAGCAATTTTTGAAGGTGGAGAAAAGCATGAAGTTGCTGGTTTAAGTTTTGTGGCTCAGTGTAATTATGATGAAGCAGTTAGAATGGCCGAAAGAGGACATAAATATGCGAGAATAGTTTCATGTAATACGACTGCAGCTTGTAGGATTTTTCATGCTATTTATTCAAACTTTAAAGTTTCGAGAGCAAGGATGTTTTTGGTGAGAAGAGCAGTTGATCCCGTTAAGGGAGATTTTAAAGGAATAATGAACACTGTAATACCATCAACTTTCCCGAGTCACCATGCTCAAGACGTTAAAACTGTTATTCATGAAGCAATTCCAGATTTATACAGTGTTGCGGTAAAAGCTTCTCATACCATGCATCATCTGCATGTTTATGATATAATCTTAGAGCAAGATGTTACCCCTGAGGATATCTTGAATGTTTTGAAGAATGAACCGAGGATAACTTTCGTCAACTCAAAGGACGGGGTCGTGGGTTTAGCTTCTGTCATCGAGATAAGTAGAGATTTAGGATTACCGAGAGGAGATATTTATGCAATCCCAGTATGGGAAGATTTCATCACCGTTATAAACAAGAGAGAAGTACTCATAGCCATAGCATGTCCGAATGAAAACGATGTTATTCCGGAGAACATAGATGTTATAAGGGCTTTAACTCTGACAGAAAAAAATGGGAAGAAGAGTATAGAGAAAACAGATAAAGCTCTCAAGATACCAAAAGAGTTATATTGAGTTAAGATAAAAGTCGATCAGAAAGAGAGATTTCTCTTATATTAGCTGGAGGAGACCTAATTCAACAGCATGAGCTTCAGAATTGAACCAGTAGGAATAGAAACTTTTTAATACTTTCTAACCTAATCTATTTTGATTGAAATGAAAGGTGAATGTTTTCCAGGATGAACTAATTCTGCATTTTTCTACTATTATTACTAATTCCTTAACAAGGGGTAGTAGTATAGCTTGGTCTAGTATCCCGGCCTTGGGAGCCGGAGACCTGGGTTCAAATCCCAGCTACCCCATCCAATACATAGGGAGGGAAAACGATGAGTTTGGTTGAGAAGAAGATATTCGAATTCTTGGGAAGAAAAAAAGTGAAGTACGAAATCTTCGAGCATAAACCTGTGTATACATGCAAAGAAATGGCAAAAACCTTGAATACTGAGAGAAAAAATATAGCAAAATGTATGATGCTGAAAAAAGAAGAGGGAGGATTTATTCTTCTTGTACTTCCAGGAAATAAAAGTGTTGATTTAAAAAAAATCTCATCATTCCTTGGATATGGAGTTGAGCTCGCAAAACCCGAAGAAGTTTTAAGAATAGCTGGCTGTGAGATTGGATGCGTGTATCCTTTTGGAAACCTCATGAACCTCGAAACTTTTTTCGATGAGGATATTCTTGAGAATGAATTTGTTTTTTTCAACCCTGGAAACCATAAGAAGAGTGTAAAAATATCTACAAAAAATCTGTTGGAGCTAGTAAAACCCGAGGTGATTAGGTTGAAAGAGAAAACTACAAAAATAAAAAAAGAAGGACTTGGAATAACCGCTAAAAAGTCAGAGAATTTTTCTGAATGGTATACTCAAGTTGTTCAAAAAGCTGAACTAGCAGATTATGCTCCTGTTCAAGGATGTATGGTTATCAAGCCGAATGGATATGCAATCTGGGAAAGAATCAAAGAAATTTTGGATAAAGAATTTAGAAGAAAGGGGGTAAGGAATGCTTATTTTCCTCAGTTTATTCCTGAAAGTTTTTTGAAGAAAGAGACTGAACACTTTGAAGGTTTTGTCCCTGAATGTGCTTGGGTAACTATTGGAGGAGGAAAAAAGCTTGGAGAAAAATTGGCCATAAGACCCACGAGTGAGACTATAATCTATTCTATGTTCAGTAAATGGATAAGAAGTTGGAGAGATTTACCATTTAAGATAAACCAATGGTGTAACATAGTTAGATGGGAGAGTTCAACTAAGTTCTTTATAAGAACGACTGAATTCTTGTGGCAAGAAGGTCATACAGCTCATGCGACGGAAGAAGAATCAGAAAGAATGATGTTGGAAATACTCGAAGTTTACAGACATTTCATCGAAGGATATCTTGCAATTCCAGTTTTGGTTGGAAGAAAGAGTGAAAAAGAAAAGTTTGCCGGTGCGTTGACGACTACAACTCTGGAAGCTTTAATGCCAGACGGAAAAGCAGTCCAGATGGGAACATCTCATAACTTAGGGCAAAATTTCTCCAAAGTTTTTGATGTAAAATTCTTGGATAAGGACGGAAAAGAAAAGTTTGTATGGAATACTTCTTGGGGAGTATCTACAAGGCTCATAGGCTCTCTAATAATGACTCATGGGGATGATAAGGGTTTGATATTACCACCAAAGATTGCACACACTCATATCGTCATCGTACCTATATTTTATGAAGAATCGGAAAAGAAAGAAGTCTTGAAAGAAGCGAAGAACATCAAGATGAAATTAGAAGAAGGGGGAATCAAGGTCATACTCGATGACAGAGAAGAATACACACCAGGATGGAAGTTCCATGAATGGGAATTAAAGGGTATTCCCCTAAGAATTGAAATAGGTCCAAAGGATATCAAGAAAAACCAAGTAGTTGTAGCAAGGAGAGATAATTTTGAGAAGTTTACAGTTAAAGAAAAAAATCTTGTTCAAAGAGTGAAAAGGATCATGGATGAGATCCAAAAAGCATTGTTTGAGAAAGCAGAGAAGAGAATGAGAGAATATACTACTACTGTTAAGAACTATGAAGAATTTAAGAAAATTCTGAAAGAAAAAGGTGGGTTCATAAGAGCATGTTGGTGTGGAAAGAGAGGATGTGAAGAAAGAATAAAGGAAGAGACAGGAGCGAGTTTGAGAGTTATTCCGTTGAAAAAAGAAAAAGTGTTTGCTGAATGTGTTTACTGTGGGAAAAAAGCGAAAGAAGTTGTTTACTTTGCAAAGGCTTATTAAGTTCAAAGTATTTAAATATGCTAATGAAAAAAATAATTGAATCCTGGTGTTTCTCTTGGAAAAGAAAGGAATAAAAAGCGGAACAACTACTGTGGGAATCGTTTGTAAAGATGGAGTTGTTTTAGCTGCTGAGGAGGAGGCTACCAAGGGGTATATGGTGGCCTCGAAAGAAGATGTTAAGATAGAGAAAATCATGCCACATATAGCTATAACACAAGCAGGGATGGTCGGAGATATTCAAGCATTAACAAGATATTTAAGGGCAGAAGCAAGACTATTTGAGCTCACGAACAGGAGAAGGATACCAGTAAGAGCTGCAGCTACCTTACTTTCCAACATACTCTACCAAGGAAGATGGACATTCTTCCCTTACTATGTCCAGATAATACTGGCTGGTTATGATGAAAAAGGCCCTGGCCTTTTCATTCTCTCTGCAGATGGTTCAAGACTAGAGGATAAAAAGTTTTTCTCGACCGGTTCAGGCTCTCCGATGGCATTTGGTGTTTTGGAAGCGTTGTATAAAGAAGAGATTTCATTGGATGAGGGTAAAAAATTAGCAGTCCAGGCGATAAAATCGGCGATAGAAAGGGATATAGCATCTGGAGGAAAAGGGATAGATGTTGCTATCATAGATAAAAACGGTTTCAGGATGTTGAAGAAAGAGGAAGTAGAAAAGATAATCGAGAAATTGAAGAAATAATCCTTTCTTGGGAATTGAAAATGGAAATCCTGGAAAGAGTGAAGTCAATCTTACCGAAAGATGTAGTCGATAGAGTAGAGTTAGAAGGTTGTGAGATAGTAGTCTACACTAAAGACAAATTCTTTTTCTTAGACGCAGCTGAACAAGTTAAGGGAGCAGTTCAAGAACTGAAGAAGAGGATAGAAGTAAGACCTGATAGCACTCTTTGCCTTTCACCTGAAGATAGTAAAAGAAAAATTCTCGAGATAATACCAGAGGAAGCTGGGGTGAAAGATGTAAAGTTTGAGCCTGAGAGGAGTATAGTTGTCATAAGCGCTGAAAAGCCTGGATTAGTGATAGGGAAGAAGGGAGAGACTTTTAAGAAGATAAAAGAAGAAACTCTGTGGGTTCCTAGGATAGAAAGAGTTCCAGAGATTACTTCTAAGATAGTAAGGTCGATCCGACATTTACTCTTTACAGAAACTAAGTGGAGGAAAAGTTTCCTGAAGAAAGTTGGTAAAAATATATTCTCCGAGAGAACAACTAACAGAGATTGGGTGAGAATAATATGTTTAGGAGCTTACAGAGAAGTCGGAAGATCCTGCACGTTAATCGAAACTCCAAAATCAAAGTTGTTAGTTGACTGTGGAGTTAATGTAGGGGGTTCAGATCAAAATAGATTCCCTTACCTTCAAGTGAAAGAATTCGATCCCTCTGAATTGGATGGGATAATAATTTCTCACTCTCATCTTGACCATTGTGGAATGGTTCCTTACTTGTATGAGTATGGTTATGATGGCCCCCTTTATTGTACAACTCCTTCACTCGACCTATTTACTATGTTGTGCCTAGATTACATAGACGTTCTACAGAGGAGTGGAATTAAACCTCCGTTCACGGCAAAAGGAATAAAGGAAGCGGTTAAGCATTCGATTACTCTTGAGTATGATGAAGTTTCTGATGTTGGTCCAGATGTGAGGTTAACTTTCCAGCCTGCAGGTCATTTGCTTGGATCTGCACTAATTCATTTGCATGTTGGTCAAGGATTACACAATATCGTTTACACAGGGGATTTGAAGTATGGAAGGAGTAGGCTTTTCGATCCTGCTTTTACTAACTTTCAGAGAATAGAAACATTGATAATGGAATCAACCTATGGAGGGCCAGAAGATACGATGCCGCCCAGGATGGAAGCAGAAGAAAAATTGATGGAGATAATCAATAGAACGATGGAGAGAAAGGGTCAAGTTATAATTCCCAGCTTCGCTGTTGGAAGAGCTCAAGAGGTGATGGTCATCCTTTCAGAACACAATTTTCAACATCCTGTCTTCATAGATGGAATGATATGGGATGCAACAGCCATCCATACGGCATATCCAGAATACCTTTCCAGAGAGATGGAGAGGAGAATATTTGAAGGGAATAATCCTCTGGTTGATGACATCTTCCATAGGATAAAATCCTCCCAAGATAGGGAGAAAGTTTGGGATGAAAAACCATCTGTCATAATCTCTACTTCAGGTATGTTAACAGGAGGGCCGGTCTTTGAGCATCTAAAAGCATTGGGGGAAGAAAAGAGGAATACTTTAATATTCGTCGGCTATCAAGGAGAGGGAACGATGGGAAGAAGGATACAAAAAGGGTGGAGAGAAATTCCTTATACTGTAGAAGGAAAAACAAGCACGATGAAGTTAGAGTTGGAAGTTGAAACTGTTGACGGGTTAAGCGGTCATTCTGACAGGAATCAACTCATAAATTTTGTGCACAGGTTGAGATCAAAACCAGAGAGAATAATTCTGTGCCATGGAGATAACCTAAAACCGGTCAACCTAGCAAGAACACTTCACAAAATATTCAGGATAGAAACTCTCGCCCCTAAGAATTTAGAAGCGATAAGGTTAAGATGATCAGTAAGGATATCCTAAACCTAGCGTAAAAGAGTAAACATGATATCCGCTTGTATCATTATAAACATCTACGATAGTCTCTTTGTACCCTTCGGTGAAGTATGGCAGTTTTTCTTCTGGAACGTTTATTCCGTCTACCTCTTTCCACCATACTATCGCCATTCCAGTTTTTTCTGGGTTGAATAAACTTCTCATAAAGGTGTTAAACGCGTTCGAATCAGTTGCAAACTCATAAGTCTTGTTCATCCTTTCTATCGTGTTTATCGTATCTTTAACCATCGTTTCAAGGAGAACTTTATCCCATTCAGTTTTTATCTTGTATTGTGGAAAAAAATAGAGAAAGGAAAGAACTAAAATTATTCCTGTTATCATCACTTCTATGATGCTTATTATTCCTTTCATAATCTCACATCTGAATTATTAGTTCAGCCAATTTTATTTCTCCGCTCGGGTTGGTTCTCGTGTCATTGAATGCCACTATACGTCTTATAGTCACGTTTATTGGATTTTTTGGAGGAGAGGGTGGTTGACAATCAAGTTCACATTCTCTATTCCCATTACCAGTTATGTTGAAGAGAAAAATAGAGAAGGATCTGTTGAGAGCAAGCTTCTTTTGAATATCAGTGTAATCATTATCACATATAGAATCGAACCTTTTGATCTTAGAGATCAAAAGAAGGTTTGTTTTATTCGAATGTTCATCAGAAAGCCCTAATCTTTTTATTTGATCAGGAGGAATGAAACTCTCTTCCCAGTTTGCCGGATATCCAGGATCGTTCACCAAGATCTCTGAAACTTGGAACGCTTTAGATAGAGTATCTTCTTTTTCCACATTTTCTATGAACTTTGGAATGTTCGAAGAAAAAGCAAAATAGATGTAGGTTATCAAACCTACGAAGAAAATAAAAGATATCAAATACTGAATAGTAAGTTGTCCCTTCAAGTTCAACCACCGAGCAATCCTAACCTGACTAGGATGAAGAAAGTACCGAATGTTATCGAAACTAGAATGAGACTATGTTTTATTCCTGCCCTCACCGATGCTTCTCCTATTTGCCCAGCTACTAGTCCTCCCATCACTGCTTGTACCATGCTTATAGAGAAAAAAAGAGCCAGATAATAACAACTTATTCCCTCTTTTTCTACGTTAAAGAGAGAACATATATTGAAGTAGATGTTACAAGGCATGCAACCTATTCCGCCCATTCCTAAGCAAACACTACATGGGTTTGCAACGACTCCAGAGATTGCTGAACCTGTTGGAGTTGATAAAGATTGAAATATAGGAACCATCAACCAGTTTATCCCGACTATTATACCGATGAAGACGATAGAAATAACGTACATAGCAACAACATACTGGTTAAGCATACTCTTCCTCTCTTTTTGGGTATCCTGGATCGTTAAAAGTGTACGAGAAAGAGAATCCAAAGTCTCATCCATTTTTCCTCCAGATTTGTAGGTTTCGATCACTACTCTCATTACTCTCTCTAGAGTCTTACTCCTCTTCATCCTTTCTTTTGCTTGTTCAAGTACATCGAGAATGTTAACGTTCCAAGTCAATTGATTGGCCATTTTTCGGACTTCAGCCGAAAGGGGACCATAATCAGTGTGACTAGCGAATATTATCGCTTTATGGAGGGGCATTCCTGCTCTGGTGGTTTCTACCAAATCTCTCAAGAATGCCGGAAATCTTAATTCCATTTCTCTCATTCTCGTGAAAGAAATGTAGTTGAATATCAAATAAGGAGCGATTATAAGAAATGCAGAGAGTATTATTGTGTTTCCAAGAACTCCTTCGTCGCCACTTAACACTCCTATCAGAGTTAGGAAAGAAGATATGAGTATGCAAATCAAAAGGACTTTTTTTTCTTGAGACATTCCAACTCTCATTCATTCCCCACCCGGAGACCCTGTTTTGATGAGTATTATAAAGGCGATCGAGATTAAAGGGACGAAAAGGAAAACCAGGAAGAATTGTATGAAGATTACATTAACAGCAACTATTCCGGTGAACCCAGACATTATCGATGTGAGTATGAGGAAAAATATAGTTCCCAGCACTAACGCTGTCAGGTAAATCTCTAGGTATATGGCGAGTGAATGAGAGAATTCATTCAACCTTCTCCTGTAGTTATCGAGGAACGTCTTTGATTTTTCTGAGAGATATACTGAAAGATTACCTCCAGCTTTCAGTGTTGATAATATAGCCCAGAAAAGGTCTCTTAATTCTTTCGACGGAGTTCTTTCTATCGCCCTTTCTAGTGCGTCATAAACGTTGAGACCAAACATCTTCATGTCTGTTACTATCCTCTTGATCTCTTCACTGACTTCCCCGTACTCTTTGAATTGAGAGAATATCTCGAAGATTCTATGAGGAGGTAAACCAGAGCTAGCTATAGTAGAGAGGTAAATGCCCGCAAAGGGTAAAGATCTTTCAGCAGACCGTGTTTTATCCCTTATTATGAATTTAGGATAGTTTATGAAGAGAAGAAAGAAAAAAACACATATGACAAGAGAAGTCGTTATGGCCATGAAAAAGCTGAACAAAAAACCTAAGTTCAAAAGAGAATATATGAGAGAAAAAAGGGGGAGTTCAACGATGAAGAGTATGATACAAGTGAAGATAGAAGTTGAAAGATATTCCACTAGGGTCTTTCTCATCCCACTCTTCTTCAAATCTTTTTTCAAATCGATGAATAAGTTTAGATGAGGCTCGATGTGTTTAGCTAAGTAACGCATGGCCATTCTTTCGAAGAAAGACATCAAACTTCACCGCTGATTATATCCAAAACCTTGTCAGGGAAATCGTAATACAAGCCGAACACTCTGCTTACATCTCTGTAATCAGTTATATCTCTTTCTTTGAGCCAATAAAGGATGAGCATCCTTCTCTTCATTTCCTCTATTATTTTCTTCTCAGAAATTCCAGTTCTTTTAACAATCTTCCCGAGTATGACGCTTTTATTCTTGACTTTTATTTTATCTTCA
>CAZQBB010000002.1:0-14152 GCA_964591915.1 uncultured archaeon | reverse complement strand
TTTGAGACACTCTTGGTGATGATTAGCTTTTCTATGTTCATTTTCCCTTTCTTTATCTCTTCTATCTTTCCTTTCACAATTTTTACCGCTTTCTTTACATCTTGCTCTTTTAAGATAGTAGTCAAGACATCTTGTAAGGTTTCTGAGACAAGATCACACCAATCTCTCCTTACAGTTTCGATTCCCTTTGTTATTATGGACTCCTCCCAACCACCTTCAACAGGCTCAAAATTCCAACCTGCATACCTTTTTTTGGAAAGAATGAGGAGTGTTTTGAAAATACTTTCTATCTTCATGTTAAGGACATAGTTAATGCCTTCGTTTATGAGTTTAGAAAGTTTCTTCCCAAGCTTAAACGCTTCGTTTATGTCTTTTGTATCGAGTTTAACCATCACACTGTCTGTGTCAGCATATATGACCCTATATGGTGTTTTTGTTTCTACTATTTCCTTAGTTTTTTTAATCAACTCTCTTCCAGTGCTGGTTATGGCATTGGCTATATCTAAAACATAAAGCCTGGCCCTGATATAACCCAGATGACCATAGAAAGCATTTGCAACAGTCTTAAAAGCATATTGTTTGGAGTATAGATACAGTCTTCTTTCATGATTTTTTTCCCTCTTCATTTCCTTCTTTATCTTTTCCCTTGTTTCTAGTAAGTAC
The DNA here is from genome assembly GCA_964591915.1 of uncultured archaeon. Classification (GTDB taxonomy): domain Archaea; phylum Aenigmatarchaeota; class Aenigmatarchaeia; order CG10238-14; family CG10238-14; genus CAZQBB01. Next base: position 13,489 of record CAZQBB010000002.1, on the reverse strand, counting down.
TTGAGTATTCTTGGAACTATTCCCTCTTTGACATTAACCGAAACAAACTTAGAATTGTTTGGAGTCACGATATGCTCTAAATTTTCTTCCTTCAGAAGGAGAGTCGTAGGACATATGTTGTAAGACATAATAATGCTTGGATACATACTATGAAAGTCAAGATAAACTACACATTTATCGTGAAACCCTATCTCTGGTTTAAGGACAAATGCTCCTTTTAATCCCTCTTTTCTTCTTTCAATACTCCTTCGGTTGATCTCTTCTGGCGTGGGTTTACAAGGAAGAACATAATCTCTTTTATTGAACTCACGGAGGAGGAGGTTCTCTATCCTGATAGATTCTCCCCCACTCACAGCATCTTGTAACAAAACTCCAGAAACCTTTGAAATCTCGAAGAATTTATCCAGCATACGTTCTTTTAGTAAGATTTTAAGAGGAAGTTGAGCATCTTTTCTACTGTAGGATATGAGTTTTTGAAAACCTATTCCGTTATCCAACCAACGCTCACTTATCTCGCTATGTGCAACATCTACTTTGCCTTCCCCTAGAAGAGCTCGAGAAACGTCTCCTAATCCATACCTCTTTAATCCTTTGAACAAGCCAAATTTTATCGTTGCTTCCTTAACGAGTTCGTAGACGTCGGCTACTATCCTTCCAGGGATAGTGATCTTAAACCGATTCGCTATTTTCTTTAACATCATTGATTTTTGGCTGCATCTCCCTAAATTTCTCGGTAATTTATTCTTTCTGAGCCTAGTCTCAATGTAAGGCAAATCAAAGTTGTTAATGTTGTAACCAATTATTATGTCAGGATCAAACATTTCCACAATCCTAAGAAACTCTTTTAACATTTCTTTCTCAGAACTGAAACCAAGTGCATCTTCCGTTCTTTTAATGTTCTTGGCAGCTAAGACTAAGGAACTTTTTCCATGAAACGCTGGGTAAAAATACATACTGATTAGAATTATAGGATCCTTTCCTGCGTCCGGTAAACTTCCCCTTTCTGAAAGAACTTCTATATCGAAACTAAGGTATTTCAATCTGGCATTTTTTTCTCTTTTTACCTCCTTGAACTTCCTTCCAAGTATTTTTATCTTTGTCTTTACTGTGTTAGTATCTATCCCATTCCCTTCAACACAATACCATCTCATCCCGAAAATACCATGATCGACCATGAACCTATACTTGAAGAGTATATCCGCCTCAAAAATATCTTTTACGATCCTCTTCCTCCTCAACCCTTCCCTCACAGATGGTGTTTGGGAAGGGTTATTCAGAACTATCTTTAACAGCGTCGTTGGTTTTTTAGAATATCCAACAGGAAGAAACTTCTTTACAGTCTCAATTTTAACTAGAATGTTCTTGAAGTTCTTCTCAAGAAAATTCTTTAATTCCTCTTCTTTTCCTTCCTTCGGTAGCACATAGAAATAAGGAAGAAAATTCTCATAGAATACTGTAATGGGTTTGTTATCTTCTGTTTTCCCGAATAGACGAACAACTGGTTTGGAATCTATTAGGATATAATCCACGTCGAGAACTTGAAAATTGACCCTCATGAAAAAGAAATTGTGTCTCAGAGTTTTTATTTTCTTCTTCTTTTGGAAATATATTATCTTTAATCGATTGGTATCTCTTCCACTTCCCTTGTTCTAAGGTTTATAAGAAAGGTTTTCTTCGGATCTGAGTTAGAAATTATTGTGGTGCCTTTATAGTTCATGTATTTGCCTCCATCAAGGTCGGAAAGTATTATGTCTGGGATATATTCGAGAACAAAGTCACCAACCAAACAAGTTTTTAAAGAAAATGTAGGAAGGAGGCATCTTTTTCTTAATAGATGCCGAATAAAAGAAGGAATATTTACCTTTTCTGCAAAGTTCTTGAAAAATCTTTGTGGAAGTGTTAAGATCTTGATTTTTTCTAACTCAAACAAAACAGGAAATTCTTCTATTCTTACCGAATTTATTTTCTCTAATTCTTTTTTGTTTTTCTCATCGAAAAAAAATGTAAGGAAAACATCCTTTTCTTTAAGAAGATCAAGTGTTTTTTTCTTTTCATTCACATTCAGAGAAGAAAACCCACATACCAGAGCAATTTTTACATCTACATCAGTTTTTTTAACTTCACGTGTAGATGGAATATCGGGGTAGATGATGTTTCGGGCATAAATTTTTCCTTTAACCTTCCTACACTTTACTCCTACTATATCATCTAAGAAAATTTCTTTGAGTTTTTCTTTAAGAAGAGCGTCAAAAAATATTGTTACTTCTCCTGTCTGGTCCTCCAAAATTATATTGTCTTCTTTCTTTTCTTTAACAATACCTATTGTTGAAAATGTATTCTGAGAAGTTATTTTGTTTATAGAGATTAATTCCTCCTGAGGCATATGTTCGGAGATTATTTTTTTTACTTTTTTAAGATGAAAGAGAAGAAAGTCAAGATAATCATAAACAGTTATAGGTTTTCTTTCCCACTCATACTTTCTTATTACTTTCACTTCGGGAACAGTGGTTTCCTTCAAAATCTTTTCAATATATTCTCTAGTTAAAAAAAGTGGGCGAGGTTCTATTCTTTTCAACCTTGAAAGCACATATTCCGGTTTTGTAATAAGGAGAGGAAGTGCGTCTTTAGAAACTTGAAAACCGTTTTTAATGAAAAGCCTTACAATGTCTTTCTCTTCCATTATACCATCAATTCAGTTTTAAGGATGTTTTTCATCTCTTCCCTCAGTTTTTCAGAAACATTCAGCCTGATTTCTCTAGTTCTCCCGTATCTTCCAAGAGAAATTAGTTTAGCGTTTATTATCCCTAACATATCCAACTCGGAAATTAAATCTGATACTCTTCTTTGTGTTAATGGATGAAGAACACATGTTTTACACGTGTCTTCATAAACATTGTAGACATCTCCAGTTTGAATGTTCTTCTGCTCTTTTTCTTCGAGATTAATGATAGACCAGAGAACAACTTTAGAATGCCTTGGTAGTGTTTTTACAGATTCAATTATTCTCTCATAATCTATTTTTTCTAACGCTAAATCTATGTGTTTCTCGGTTATTTTGGAATCATTCTGTCTTTCCGCTATTTCTCCTGCCACTCTTAAAAGGTCAAGGGCTCTTCTCGCATCTCCATGTTCTTGAGCAGCAAGAGCAGCACATTTTGGTATTACTTCATCAGAGAGTGCATTAGGATAAAAACCGAGTTCTACACGTTGTTTTAATATATCTTGTAATTCTAGTGCATTATAGGGAGGAAATAAAATTTCCTCCTCACTCAAAGAACTCTTTACTCTTGGATCTAGAATGTCGATAAAGTGAAGATCGTTCGTTATACCCACAATAGACACTTTTGCTTTCTTTAGTTCTTGATTAATCCTTGTAAAGTTGTAGAGAAAGCTATCTCCCATCTTTTTTACTAATGCATCTATTTCATCTAATATAATGATCACAACCCAGTTTTTTGAATCTAAGGCATTAAAGAAAACACGGTACACATACTCCGTAGGCAAACCTGTTATCGGAACCTCTTGTCCCAAACATCTTGAAAGTTCTGCTATCAACCTGTACTCTGTATCCGCAACTTTTTTCATTTTACAGTTTAAATAAAGTACTTTGACGGTGTTCCCTCCACCAGCAGATGCCTTCTCGAGCTCATCACCAACATATTTAGAAACTAGGGTTTTTCCAGTTCCTGTCATTCCATATACGAAGACATTAGAAGGTCTTTCTCCTTTTAAGGCGGGAGCTAAAATAGATGCAAGGGTAGTGATTTGTTTTTCTCTATGAGGAATTGTCTCGGGTGTGAAGTGAGATGTTAGTGCATTTCTGTCCTTAAAGATTAATGTTTTTTTCTTGATGAATTCTTGAAAGATTGTTTGAACAGATGAAGGCATGTTAAATATTATTTTCCTCAAGAAATAAACCTTTTTCTGTTGGAATTTATATAAACACACCTACCCCTTAACTTCTTTTGGAAAAAGGATCAAGAAAAGAAATATGAATAACAGTGTTATAAAATATCTAACAAAAAATAGAATCTAATATTTCCAAAAGAAAAGAAAGGGTAGTGGTTACTCGAGAATATTTAAAACCTTTCCATTTACAGACCCATCCTTAATTTCAATCTTTCCAAAATATCCTTCTGGAAACCTTCCTGAATTTAAGATTAACGTATTACCGATATAATCAACACCTTTTGCTTCATGAATGTGTGCTGAGATTGCAACTATAGGTTTGTTTTCTTCTATGAACTTTCTAACAGTCTTAGAACCCACATGTATACCACTGGATATTATATCTATTTTTGTTCTAAATGGTGGGTTGTGTGTTACTTGGATTTTAAACTTTGTGTTCTTAATATCCTCCCACCCTTTCTCTAAACCAGCCTTTATTTCCTCTTCACTAGGTTCTATGTTTGTGTTAAACGGTGTTTTTGCCCCACCAAACCCATAAAACCCATATTCATCTATTACTTTTCCCTTTCCATGAATAGAAACACCCTCTTTTTCAAAGAAACTAAGTATTTCTTTTGTGTCCATATTCCCTGGTACTGTTAAAATTGGTTTTTTTAAGGTTTTTAACTCTTTCAATATTAGTTTTGCAACATCTTCTTGTGTAAAACCTTTAGGAGTGTTCAAATCTGTAAAATCTCCTGGGCAAACGATTACATCAAAACTCATTTCTTTTATCTTATCCAAATACATTAACATATTTTCTATATCTCCATGGATGTCGGAAAACACGATTATTTTCATTCTCAACCACCTACACATCAAACACTCTAAATAACTCATCAACAGTTATTCCGTCTTTTTTAATGTTTCCTTCTTTCAAATTTTTTATATTTAAAAACAACCACTTTGTGTTTTTCCACGCTAAAAACCCCACTGCACCAGCCCTTTCACACCATTCCACCAAATCGCTATATTCTTTTGGTTTCAATTTTGGAACCCTTTTCCATGCTTTACATTCGAATGCTAGGATTCTCCCCCTTTTAATGGCTATCAGGTCAGGAGTAGAAAGAGAGCTTCCACTCCCAGCAGATCTGACCACTGCAAAAAACCTTTTCTTTAAAATTCTTGCCAGTTCTCTTTCAGCTCTTGCCCCCTTTTCATACTTCTTAACCATTTCAAACCAACAATTATTATAAATACTTTACAATAAGTTTTTATATAGTGGTTTTATGGTGCTAGGAATCTTAACTAAACAAATCATGACAAAACCTGCGATTAAGATAGAATACGGAAAAACGGTGCAAGAGGCAGCTAAGAAGATGGTAAAGCATCGTGTGGGGTCGATAATAGTTATCAAAAAGAATAAGGCTGTTGGGATCATTACTGAAACAGACCTTAATAAAAGAATAGTAGCACAAGCTAAAGATCCAAGAAAAGTTAAGGTTGAGGAGGTAATGTCTTCACCAATGGTTTTTTGTAAACCTAATGATGATATTGCCTTAGTAGTCGAAAAAATGAAAAAACACAAGATAAAAAGAATACCCGTCATCGAGAAGGGAAAAATAGTTGGTATAGTGACAAACACAGATATAGCAAGAGCATCTCCTGAACTTATGGACATATTGAATTTCAGATTAAAAATGAGATCATACCTTCCATCAATAAAGGAGAGTTCAACAACAGGTATATGTGATGTTTGTGGGGAATACTCCGATGATTTAAAGTTTGAGGATGGGGAATGGGTTTGTGAACGATGTAGAGAACGAGAATTAGAGTAGAAACATTTAAATAATTAACTCAAGATAATTATGATGATTTCATGTTCATCCCTCATAATCTAGAGAAGATATTAGAGTCCTTAAGAGAATATTCGATAATTGTTGAAGGGAAAAAAGATAAAAAAGCTTTAAACTCTCTCGGTTTATATGACGTTTTTGACATTTCAGGTAAATCTATCCTATCTTTCCTTCAAAATTTAAGAAAAGAAGACACTTATGTGATTTTAACAGATTTTGATGAGGAAGGAGAAAAAAAGAATAAAAAGATATGTAAGTTTTTTGGAAAAAATGGATTTAATCTCAATCTTTCTCTTCGTGAGAGAATTAAAAGACTTTTTAAAATAGAGAAGATCGAAGAATTAATAAAAATATCAAAATTAAAGGAGGATGTTTTTCATGGGGAAATTAGCTCAGTCAACTATAAAATATTTAATAGAAGCAGATTTTACCGCAAATGGTGTAGTAGAGAAACCAGATGTAATTGGAGCAATATTTGGCCAGACTGAAGGATTATTAGGGCAAGAATTAGATTTAAGGGAACTTCAAAGAACTGGAAGAATCGGTAGGATCGAAGTTACTTTAAAAACAAATAAAGGTAAAACGAAAGGAAAAATACTCATACCTTCAAGTTTGGACGGCTCCGAAACAGCACTCATAGCAGCTGCTATAGAAACAATAGAGAGAATTGGTCCTTGTGAGTCTTTCATAAAAATTAAGTCAGTAAAGGATATTAGGATGGTTAAGCGCGAATATGTTATAGGAAGAGCAAAAGAAATTCTTTCTAAACTTCTAGAAGAAGAAATACCCGACACAGCGGAACTTACAGAAAGGATAAAAGAATCAGTGAGAGCTTCAGAAATAACAAAGTATAAAGGTTTACCCTGTGGTGTCGATGTTCCAAACTCTGAAGAAATAATAATAGTTGAAGGAAGAGCAGATGTATTAAACCTCCTAAAATGTGGAATAAAAAATGTAATAGCTATAGGTGGAGCATCCATTCCTGAGACAATCATTGAATTGTGTAAGGAAAGAATCTCTACAGTTTTTTTAGATGGAGATAGAGGTGGGGATCTTATATTAAAAGAGCTTTTACAACTCGCTAACATTGATTATGTAGCTAGGGCTCCAGAAGGGAAGGAAGTTGAAGAGTTAACAAAAAAAGAAATATTTAAGGCACTTCGAGAGAAGAAACCAGCAGAACAATTTAAGGTGAGAGAGGAGGAGTTAGACGAAAAAATAAAGAAAAAGATACTATCAGTCTTAGATAAAATGAAAGGAACTAAAGCAGCATATATTTTCGACATGTCTATGAAATTAAAAGCGAAAATACCATTGGAAGAGTTCGATGAAAAGAACAAGCGTCTTAAAAATGCTGAGATAGTTGTCATAGATAGTGAAATAAGTGATGATATCGCCAAGGTTGCTGAAGCTCAAAATATAAAGTTTTTAGTATCCGAAAAAACAAGAAAAAAATATAAGACAAAAAATGTAAAAATCTACACAAGAAAAGATTTATGATTATTTCAAGAATGACACGTGAATTGTTTTGTAAATAGGACCACGTGAAGTTAACGTGCTTTTCACTAAAGCTACATTTTTGACTTCAAAAGATCCTATTTTGATCTTTCTTTTCTCCTTTATAAAATCCTTTATTTTTTCCTTTTCAAATATTTTCTTTACACGACATAGTGTTAATTTTTCTTCTGTGTAATACTTTCCATCGATTAAATTAGTAACACTTTTAATTAAGTTTGAAAATCTTTCACTATCTTTTAAACCTATGCCAATCACTCTTATAAAGTCTTCATTCGGGATCAATTTTAACCCTTCTAACTTCACGTGAAATTTATCAATATCAGAGACTGCTTTGTCTAAATTCCTCTTTAGAGGAGTTACCTCTTCATTTTTTTTATTTCCTAAAAACGTTACCGTAACGTGTAGATTTTGTGGCTCTACAAACTTCCCTTTTAAAGGTAATTTCATTATTTCTTCTTGAAATTTCACGATTTTTTCACGAAGAGTGTCTGGTATCCATACACATACAAACAATCGTAACATAACCTTCATTTATCCTTCATAAAACTTAAATCTTATGGTTTTCTTTCAGTGAAGAATGTAACACAGTTTTCACGATAACTTATTTATTTCTTTCTTCACTATATGAATATTACGTGAATATAATGTCCAGAGATTATGAATATTACACAAAATTTGGCTGGGATTCTAATCCTTTCACGTTAACTATTTCACCAAAGTTAATGGTGGGTTATTCTAATCAAATTAATTCTCTCTTATCTCACACTTTTAATCTGCATAAATTTGCACTCGTGATTGGTCCGACAGGATCTGGGAAAACTACTATGCTTCTATGGTTACGTTCTCAATTGATGGCATATAAAAAATTTCTTCCTTTTTACATTTCTAAACCACCAAGATCAATGCGAAATCTAATTTTTCTTTTTAGATCTTTACTTGGTTTTTCATTTTTAGATAAGATTAGATTTGGCAATTTATCTCCTTTTAATATCACTAAATTCTTGAAAGTGAAATTAAAAAATAGACAACTTGTTCTTTTAGTGGATGAAGCGCATGAATGTTCTTTAACTAATTTAGAATGGTTTAGAACTATTACAGATTCTTTAAGGAATCTTTCAATAATATTTGCTGGTTTACCAACTTTTGAAAAAATGATAGAAACAAAATTACCGACACTCTTCATGAGAATAACCACGAAAGCGTACCTTAACACATTATCTAAGTCAGAAACTTCATCTTTAATTTCAAAAAGAATAGAAAATGTTGGTGGAGAAGGAATAAAACCATTCACTACAGATGCTATCGATAGAATATTCGAGATTACCGGTGGTTTTCCTAGAGAAGTTATTAAGGTTTGTGATAAACTTATAAAAGAATCCGCAGAGAAAAATATTTTCACTATAGATAGAAATTTTATTGATCAAGTTGTTACGATCTCTGAGACTCCTAAAACCGTTGAATTAAGAGTTTCATTATCTAAAAAACAAAAGAAAATTCTTCAACTTTTAAATGAAAATCCTAATTTGACTCCTTCAGAAATGGTGGAACATCTTGGTTCCTCTGATTATAAAAATAAAAACAACGCAATAAGATCAATAAATAACATCTTAAGAAGATTAATTAGGGACGAATTTGTACAAAGGAAGAAATTTGGAAACAGCTATGTTTATTCCCTTTCGGGAAAAGCAAAGACACTTCTTGCTGAAGCTTGAACAGTTAAAGATAAATTAATTAAAAACCAATATAAAATTGGTGAAAATAATGGTAGAAACAAGGATAAGGGCTAAGGATATCTTAAAGAAAGTAATTATAAGTGAAGAGACTGGAAGGAGATTTGGTGTAGTAGGAAATGTAGATTTCATCACCGAAAGTGGTGAATTGTTAAACATAATCGTTCAAAATCCTACTCCACACTTAAAAGAGTTAAACCTGAAAGGAGATGAAAAAGGTAGACTATTAATTCCTTTCAGTGCAGTGAAATCAATTGGAGATTTTGTTATAGTTAGTGAGAACGAACTAATCTAATTTCTTTCTTTTTAATCTCTCTAACTCTTTAATTATTGTTTTTCCTGGTAATGAACCTTCACGTAGTATTTTTCTTTTCTTCACGTGAATAATTGTAGAAGGTTTTTTCCTTGGTAGATCCCCAGAATCTAAAATTAGTTCAACTTTTCCATAGAATTTTTTTATTATATCACTTATTTTATAAATGGGAGGTTCTCCCGAAAGGTTTGCACTTGTGGTAGTGATGGGAGAATCCATTTTTTTCACCAATTCAGATGCAACCGGATGAGATGATATTCTAAAACCAATCTCTTTCCTACTTGGTATACCTGGTAAGCTTTTACTAGTTTGAGTAATTATCGTCAAAGGACCAGGCAAGAACTTTTTCACTAAGAATCTTATTTCTTTGGTTATCTTTCCATATTTTTCTATCATTTTCAAATCTGAAACCAAGATTGAGATTGGCTTATGTCTAGGTCTTTTTTTAACTTTATATACCCTTTTTATAGATTGAGCGTTTGTGGCATCTGCTCCTATACCATAGCATGTTTCAGTAGGATAAATTACTAAACCACCCCTTCTCATGACATTTACGGCCTCTTCTATAATCTTCTTTTGAGGTTCTTCTGGATTAATCTTGAGAATCTTTGTTTTCATTTTAACCAATCAATCTTAACCTCATCTGTTCTCCAATCCTTTAAAATTCTTGAGTCTTCTATGCTCGTTATATTTCCAGAATTGAAGGAAAGAATGCCATTCCATGCTATCATAATTCCGTTATCCGATGAATACTTTTTGGGAACGATGTAACATTTAGCTTCACGTTCTTTACACATAATGTTCATCATTTCCTTAAGTCTCTGTGAAGCGGCTACACCACCAGTAATCAGTACTTCACTCTTTTCTGTATGAGCTAATGCTCTTTCAGTAACCTCTGTCAGCATTGAGAAAACAGTCTCTACAAAACTATAGCATATATTCTCTTTCTTTTCCCCTTCTTGAAATCTTTTTTTACATTCTGTAACAATTCCCGTGAAGGAGAGATCCATACCTTTAACTACATAAGGTAAATCAATCCAATTTCCTTTTCTAGCTAATTTGTCTATTTCTGGCCCACCAGGCATATTAAAACCAAGATATCTGGCTAAAACATCGAATGCGTTACCAATAGGAATATCTTCTGTCTCTCCAAGAATTCTGTATTTCCCGTCTATGAAGGTTATTATTTGTGTATTTCCCCCTGAGCAATAAACGACTACAGGATCTTTACATTTGGTCATCAATCTTCCACATTCTATGTGTGCTACACAATGGTTGACACCCACCAGCGGTTTTCTATACTTTAAACTTAGGTATCTAGCAATACTAGCACCAACTTCCAGGCAGTTCGGTAAACCTGGCCCTTGAGAAAAAGAGATCACATCTATGTTTTCGAGTTTTATTTTGCTCGATTCTAATGCATTTTTTAAAGTTCTGAACGCATTATTCACATGAAATTCGGATGCTTTTCTTGGATGTATACCTTCTCCTCTAGGTGGTCTGTATACTGCTCTCTCATCAGAGATGATTTTACCATTTTTTGTTACAATTCCTACACCAAAAGTATGGGCTGTGGATTCTATACCTAGACAGATCATATTCTACCTCTTATATATTTCTTTTAAAATTCTTTCTGAAAGTTTAGCTTTCCTCATCAATTCTTTTATCGACGAATTTTTCATGTCCTCACGGAGTCTAATCAGATGTACAGGAAGCCTAAAACTTTCAAAATTACTCCCTGTTTTAATGTCTAAAATCGGTCTTAATTTTCTTATTGCCCTTGAAACAGCCATAGGATTGATTTTTAGAATTCTAGAAATCTCCCTTATGCTTAATCTCGCTTCTTTTTGCTTAGAAAGCTCTTTTAAAAGGTTTAAGACCATTAAATTGTACTTATCTTGTTTTTTTGTTCTTTTTTTCTTAGCCATAAACTCTCACGAAATTTTATTGTTACAACTGTAACAAATTTGATTCTTTATTTTAAATTTCTAATTTTTATTTGAGTCTTATGCAAGAAGTAGTTGAGAAAGTCCTAAAATTGTCTAGGTTAAAATCACTCAACCCTATGCAAAAATTAGCTCTAAATAAAGGATTGTTAAAAGGAAAGAATCTTGTCGTTTCCTCCCCAACTGCTTCTGGTAAAACTCTGCTCGCTGAAATTGCTGGTTTGAATTTATTCAAAAGAAGAGGAGGAAAGATGCTTTACATGGCACCTTTAGTTGCTCTCGTCTCAGAAAAGTATCAGTCTTTCAAGAAAAAGTATTCTAGTGAAGGAATAAGAATTGCTATGAGTGTTGGGGATCTCGATTCTTCTGATCCCTGGTTGGCTGATTACGATTGGATCCTTACTTCAAATGAAAAAGCTGATAGTTTAATAAGGCATGGAGCGAACTGGATTAGCGACGTAGGGTTAATAGTAGTGGATGAGATTCATTTATTACAAGATCCTTCTCGTGGTCCCACTCTAGAAATAACTTTAACTTTGTTGAAGAAATTAATTCCTCAGGCCCAAATCTTGGCGCTTTCTGCGACCATACATAATGCAAAAGAATTAGCTGAATGGCTTAACGCAAAATTAGTTGTTTCTGGTTTCAGGCCAGTAAAACTTTATGAAGGAGTTTCTTATGATTCAAAAATAGAGTTTCTCGATAAAAAGGGTTATGAACTAAACGAATACTTAGACCAATCTTCTGCAATTTTGTTAAATACTATAAAGATTGGAAAACAAGCATTGTTTTTTGTTTCAACTAGAAGAAGTGCTGAATCATTAGCTGAAAAACTCGGAAAATTAGCTAAAAATTACATTGGAAGGAATGATAAAAAACAACTGGAAATTTTATCAGATGAAATCAAGAACATATTAGAAGTTCCAACAAAACAATGTAAAAGGTTAGCAGGTTGTGTTAAGAATGGAGTTGCTTTTCATCATGCTGGCTTACTATTCAAGCAGAAAAAGCTTATAGAAGATAATTTTAGAAACGGTTTGTTGAAAGGTATAGTGGCTACTCCTACGCTCGCTTTCGGTATCAATTTACCAGCGTTTAGAGTTATTATTCGAGATGCAAAGCGTTATTATCCAGGAATAGGCTCTAAATTCATTCCTGTTTTAGAGTACAAACAATTCTGTGGTCGTTGTGGTCGTCCTCAATACGACTCCTTCGGTGAGTCCATATTGTTAGCAAAATCTGAAGATGAAGCTCAACAATTCATCGATCATTATATTCTTGGAGAACCTGAGGATATCTACTCAAAGCTTGCTCTTGAGCCCATGTTGAGAATGCACACTCTTGCCTTAATAGCTTCTGGCTTCGTGAATAGAGAAGATTCATTGCTTGATTTCTTCAAAGGAACCTTCTATGCCTATCAGTATAAAGACATTTCTCTCATCGAGAAGAAAATAAAGGAAATTCTTAAGTTGTTAGCTAAGTTTGGGTTTTTAGTTAAAGAAAGAAAAAAGATCTTGGCGACAAGAATCGGAAAAAGAGTCTCTGAGCTTTACATAGATCCTTTGACTGCTCATCATTTCATCGAATGTTTGAAAAGAGCAATGAAAACTAAAACAGAACCGTTTAGTTACCTTCACATGATTGCTAACACTCTTGAGATGCAACCTTTCTTATCGTTAAGAACTGGAGAATTCAAGGAGATAAACGACAAGATCGCTAAGAGTAGATTCTTGCAGAAAATTCCCGAAGAATGGGATTTAGATTTTGATGAATTCATGAGGAGTGTAAAAACCGCTATGATGTTTGAAGGTTGGATCGAGGAGTTAACAGAAGATCAAATTCTTTCTCAATTTAGAGTTACACCAGGAGAACTTTACAATAGATTGAGAAATGCTGATTGGCTTCTTTATGCCTCTCAAGAATTAGCTTTATTGTTAGGTTTTAAGAAATTGCTGAAAGATTTAAGAAAACTAAGAGTTAGGGTTAAATACGGAGTTAAGGAAGAATTAATTCCATTGGTTAGATTAGAGCAAGTTGGAAGAATAAGAGCAAGGAGACTCTACAATTCAGGCTTGAAAAGTATTTCTGATTTAAGAAAAATTCCTTTGGAAAGTTTAGAGAGAATAATAGGACCTAGGGTTGCTTTAATGATCAAAAAACAGTTAGGAGAGAAAATCGAAGAAAGAAAAGAAGAGAAACAGGTTACACTAAAGAAGTTATAAAAATTTTCTTGTTTTT
>CAZQBB010000001.1:0-18410 GCA_964591915.1 uncultured archaeon | reverse complement strand
AATTCTCTTTTATAACGTTGCTTGAATTCTTTTCCACAGTCATTACATCTGTAGAGATGATAATTTCCAGCTTTGCCTTCATACTTAACATTCTTGCTCTTGCAAAAAGGACATTTTACCATCTTTCCAGCCGATTAAATTTTCTCTTCACGGAATAAAAAGTTGTCAACTTTAGGCAATAGCATGCTCAACTTTGATATCTTCTGTTTTCACCACTCTGTATCTATAAGAATATTCGGCTTGAATAGGAGCTTTAACCATCGGAATCGTTACATTAGCCTTCAAGGTACACACTAAAGGATTCTTTAATGGGAGCATTATGTCTCCTTTTTTTGGGATATAGTAACCATCTCCCTTACTGAAATCACACCTCCCTATCTCTGTCTCGTTCAATTCTATGTAATCTGGGATTGATAGATGAAAATTATTTTTTTCGATTTTTATCCTGGATTGAGAGTTGATAACATCCTTCACACTCACGTAAAGAGGGAATATACTTCCACTACTGATCCATTTATCACTCTGGATATCGACATGTATAGGACCTTTTGTTTGAGTGAATTCGGAAGCTGGTTTTTCCATTTTTTCCCCGTACTTAAGGATCGGAAGATACAGAATAGAGACTCCACTATAATTATACTCGAGAGTTAGTTCAGGTTTTAATTCCCAGCCAAAGTATGAAATTTCTTCTTCAGAAGGAATCTTCAACGAAAAATCGATCTCATACTGATCAAGAGATTGGATCTCATCAAAATGACAACCGTTATAATCACAACTCACGTTACCGCATGAATTGCTTCCACGTTCACACACACATCCAAAGCCACAATCCACTCTACTTATCATGATTCCGTAAGGATTTGATATGTAAAAATCAACATCCTTTACAGGATTCTCCACCTGATTCGTCAAGTAAACAATCATCCTAACTGTTTGGCCAGGGAGAATTCTTATACCCTCTGTCTTCTCGCTTATCTCAGTCTCTAGCTTCAATGCCTCATCGCTATACCCTACTTCTTCATTCTTTTCGATACAACCGCTAAGGAAAACGATCGATAACAAAGAAAAAATTATCAGTATTTTGATGTTCATACGATCTAATATATTATTAACTTCGATAAAATAACTTTTGTAATAAGAGAAAAAGATTTAAAAGTTAATGAGAACAATCTAATACTCAGACATTGAACACTAAAAGCAAGAGAGGTGAAGTGAATGGCTGAGAAAACAGAAGAAAAGAAAGTCGAGAAAAAGGCTGCCGATAACGTGGTCTTTGTTGGGAGAAAACCAACTATGAGCTATGTTCTGGCCGTGATAACTCAGTTCACTAACGGCCTTAAAGAGGTCCACGTTAAGGCAAGAGGAAGATCGATCTCCCGAGCTGTGGATGTAGCGGAGATCGTCAGAAATCGATTCCTTGATGATGTTAAGATAAAAGGAATCGATATAGGAACTGAAGAAAGAGAAGTTGAAGGGGGAAACAAGATAAACGTTTCCACCATAGATATAGCTCTGAGTAAATAAACTCTTTCTTCTTTTTTTCTTTTTTGAAGTTAATTAATTACAGAGGATATGGGCTTTGAAGAAGAGAGAGAAAGTTTAATAAAACATCTGATAGAATCAAAAGCATTGAAAACTCCGAGGATAATAGAAGCATTCAGGAAGATCCCTAGACATCTTTTCGTGAGAAAGGAGTACTTGAGTCATGCTTACGATGATATTCCTCTTCCTACTTTTTGTGGACAAACGATTTCTCAACCTTATACTGTTGCCATAATGACCGAAGCTCTAAACCCAAAACCAGGAGAAAAAATTCTAGAGATAGGATCAGGTTCAGGATGGCAAGCCGCAATCTTAGGTTACTGTGTTGGAAAAAAAGGAAAAGTTATAACAGTTGAATTGGAAAAAACTCTGATTGAGTTTGCGAGAAAAAACTTGAAAAAACTTAAGCTAAAGCTGAACATTGAAGTAATTCATTGGGACGGAAAGAAGGGTTATCCAAAAGAAGCTCCTTACGACAAATGTATCATAACGGCTGGTTGTCCTGAGATTCCTGAACCTGTCTTGAATCAGGTTAAAGTCAGCGGAAGAATAGTTGCTCCTGTTGACAGTTTTTGGGGTCAAAGAATGCTCGTCATAGACAAAATATCTGAGAAGGAATTCAGAAAGAAAGATTTGGGTTCCTTCATTTTCGTTCCCTTAAGATGAGTAAATGGGGTCGGAGCGATTCGAACGCTCGTGAGCAGGTTTCTTCTATCATCTTGGAATCAACGCTCCACTCAACTGGAGCCTGCCATCCTAACCAGACTAGATGACGACCCCTTCTCTCAAAATAATGGTTATATGTAAATATTTTTAATTCTTTTCTTCTTAATTGGTATAAGTGATTAAATGAATGACTTAAAGGACCTAACGATTCCAAGTCATATAGCTGTTGTTTTAGATGGAAACAGGAGATGGGCTAGGAAGCATGGTTTAAACCCCTGGGAAGGCCATAGGTATGGGGCTAAAAAATTTGAAAAATTCTTGAATTGGTGTTTAGAGTTGAACATTCCTAGGATTTCTGTGTACCTCCTTTCAACCGAGAACTTAAACAGACCGAAAAGAGAAATTAATGAAATCTTAAAGCTGTTAAAACTTTATTTGGATAAGCTTGAGAAAGAGAAAGCAAACATCTTGGATAAGTATGAAGTAAAAGTAAGGTTCTGTGGCGATCTAAGAAGATTACCACCAAGTCTCGTAAAAGTCATGAAGAGAATAATGAAGAGAACTGAAAAATACTCGAAAAAAGTCTTGAATCTACTCATCGCTTACGGTGGTAGGTTCGAGTTGACTCAAGTCGTCAAGAAATTAGTAAAAACTGCGATTAAATCTGGGAGGATCCAGATAACTGAGAAAACTATCGAAGAAAATCTTCTTATATCTGGCGATGTTGAACTGATCATTCGAACGGGTGGGATGCAAAGGTTATCCAACCTTCTACTCTGGCAGAGTGCATACGCTGAAATCTACGTAACGAAAACATTATGGCCAGATTTTTCGAGGAAAGAGTTGATAAAAGCCATAAAATGGTTCAATAGCGTGAAGAGAAATTTTGGAAGATGAAATGTTCGATCTTATAGTAGTAGGAGCAGGCCCTTCTGGTTGTAGGGTCGGAGAGCTTGTAGCTAAGAAGGGATTCAAGGTTTTGATAATTGAAGAGGATAAAAGAGTTGGGTTGCCAGTCAAGTGTGCTGGTCTAGTCAGTTGGAGGATAAAAGAGTTGATCCATGATCTTCCGAAGAACATCATAGTCAATGAGGTTAGAAAAGCGAAAATTTTTTCTTCTAAAAAAAATTTCATAGAGTTGAATTCTAAAAAAAGAGTTTATGTTCTTGATAGAGAAAAGTTAGACTTATTCTTGGCAAAAAAAGCAAAAAAAGCTGGCGCTTTGATCAAGGAAAAAGTCAGGTTTGAGAAATTCAGGGTAGAAAAAGATGGAGTTGAAGTCCTGACTTCTAGAGGAGCCTTTAAGACTAAGTTGTTAGTAGGAGCCGATGGAGCGAATTCGAGAGTTGCAAGAGAAGGAGGGTTAGAACAACCGAACAGTTTACTCGTTGCAATGCAATCAACAGTGAAAGGAAATTTTGACCCACATTCTGTAGAGCTATGGTTCAACGTATCCCCAGATTTCTTTGGCTGGTTAATACCTGAATCGAGAAGAAAAGCGAGAATCGGAATTGCGAGTAAAAGAAGATGTAGCTATCATTTCAAAAAATTCTTGAAAGAGAGAATAGGAAGAATAGTAAAACCGAACGTGAGTGGAATTATAAGGTATGGTTTGATGAAAGAAACTGTTTCAGAAAGAGTTATGTTAGTAGGAGATGCTGCATGTCAAGTTAAGCCGTTCTCCGGAGGAGGTATTATATATGGTTTAATCGGGGCTGGTTTTGCTTCTTTAACGAGCATTAAGGCTTTGAGAAAGAATGATTTCACTCATGAATTTTTAAGTGAAAACTATGAAAAGTTATGGAAAGAAAAATTAGTATGGCCTATAAGGAAGGGTCTAATACTCAAGAAATTAACTAACTCTTCTTTTTGGTTTAACTTTTTCATATCCTTAACGAAGAAATTAATGATGGAAAGTTTTTTTGAATCTTGGGATATGGATCTACTCTAAGGTGAAAGAATGGAAGAAATAATGAAGATACTAGGTGAAATAAAACCTCTGATAGAAAAAGAGATAGAGAGACATCTTCCGAAGGAAGGAATTCCTCAAGTTCTTTTCGATGGTTGCTGGAAATACATCGAATATGGGGGAAAAAGGTTCAGACCTGCTTTAGTGGCTTTAGCATGTGAAACTTTAGGTGGAAAGAAAGAAGATACTATACCTGCTGGAGCTGCTCTTGAAATAGCCCACACTTTTCTCCTGATTCATGATGATATAGAAGATTTCTCAGAGATAAGAAGAGGGAAACCATGTTTACATAAAATTTATGGAATTCCTCATGCTGTAAATATGGGAGATTATTTGATGATGAAAGTTTATGATGTGCTACTCTCAGGAAAGAGAGTCTGGGGACTTGAAAAAACTATCAAGATTCTTGAGTTGTTCAACGAGATGCTCTTGATAACTGGAGAAGGTCAAGCGATGGAGATAGAACAGAGAGAAAAAGACTTGAGTGAAGCTACGATGGACTGGTATGAAAGAATGTCTTTGAAGAAGACTGGCTATTATTCTGGCGGTACACCCTGTGCTATTGGAGCAGTGATAGCTGATGGAAGTGAAGAGGAAATAGAAACTTTAAAAAAATTTGGGTTTGCCATAGGGGTTGCATTCCAGATTCAAGATGATATATTGAACGTAACTATGTCAGTAGAAGAAGAAAAAGTTGCACCTGGAACAGCAGGAGGAGGAGTAGGAAAAGACTTCGCAGGTGACATAAAAGAAGGAAAAAGAACTTTATTGATAGTTCATGCTTTCCAGCATGCTAATGAAGATGAGAAAAGAAGAATGCGTGAACTAGTAGGGAAGAAAAATATCACACTCGAGGAGAAAAAAGAAGTGATAGAGATAATGAAAAGGCATGGTTCTATTGACTTTGCGAGAGATTATGCTAAGAGGATTGTAAAGGAAGCTGTTGAGAATTTGAAAAGATCTATACCTGAGAATGATGGAAGAAAAAAACTCGAAGCATTAGCAAGATTCTTGATAGAAAGGAAGTTCTGATTTTATGTACCCTTTAGAAGAAATCGAAGAATACGTTAAAGAGAAAACTAAGAATGTAAAGTTAATCACCCACGCATTCGATCATCTAAAAAGAGTTGCTATCGGTGCTAGATGGTTCGTTAAAATCCTAGACGGGTCCAAAAAAGAGCAAGAACTGGCTTATATAGCTGGTCTGTTACATGATGTCGTAAGGTTGGACACAGAAAAAATACCTCATTCTGAAGCGAGTGCTGAAAAAGCGAAGAAGATTCTTAGAAGATTCCAACTTAACCGAGAAGATGTAGATAAGATTACACTTGCTATAAGAAATCACAGCAAACCAGTAGAATGGAAATCTGTTTTACATCAATCGGTCTTTTTAGCTGATAAGATATTCGAGTTGATGGGGGGTTATGTAGTGTTTAGAAGAAGTATGTACATCGGGGAATGTAGAGATTATAAGAATCTTCCTTTTAAAGAAGCGATGTTGTCATACTGGCCGATTAAGTTAAAATTGTTCACCCCAAGAACATTTCCGAAAATCTTCAGAAGGTTGGTCGAAAAAAGATATGAGATACCAGCGATATTCTTTGAAGAATTAAAAAAAGAGAGAGAATGGGCGATTAATCTTGCCAGAAAAGCTTACGAGAATGGAAGGAATCATGAATTAAGTTTAGAAGAATTCATAAAAGAATTCAAACCAAACTCAGAAGAAGAGTGGAAAATCAAAAAAGATGCTTTAAATTACATAGAACATATGAAAAATGAAGATTTAGAAGAATTTGAGGAATTGATTGAAAAATAATTTTTTATCGCTTGTTTGTTATTATCGTTCCTAAATTCCTTTCTCCTAACAGAGCTCTCTTTAACGTTTGGGGCTTCTTTCCATCTATTACTTGAGATTCAATGCCGATTTTAGCCAATTCTAATAAACTCTTGACTTTGTGTAACATTCCACCGGTTACATCTATGCCTGAAGATCCTTTCACGTATTTTAGAACTTTTTCAAAGTTAGTTGGTGTTATTTCGGGTATTATTTTAGCTTGAGAATTCTTTTTTGGATCATCCGTAAAAACTCCACCGACATCAGTACACATGATTATCTTAGAAACTTTATACTTATTCTCTGTTTTAGCGAATAATTTTCCTAGATAAGTGAGTATTACTTCAGTGGATAGTATACAACAACCTTTTTTCAAATCCAGACAGACGTCCCCATAGGGAACAGGAACCATATTGAAATCTAAAAGTTTTTTTATGGGCTCGAGAAACATTTTCTTTATCACTCCATTTTCTGCTACACAACAACTAGAAAGATGAATAGAAACAGCATTCTCCCCAACATTTATTAACTCTCTGACTATTATCCTGTTCAACCTTGAAGCTGCATCTTGAACTTTTGCTATTCCTTCATAGCTTTTTTCGTCTATTATTCCCAATGCTGTTTTGTATTTTTTTGCTGGAACGTGTGGGTATGAACCACCACCATGCCCCACTATAAGTCTGAAATCCTTTTCTTGTCTGGCTTCATGAATCTCCCTCACAAGTCTTTTTATGGTTTTTAGGTCTTCGTGAAATGGTTTATTCTTAAATGTGATTACAGAACCACCGAGTTTAATCAGTATCAATTCAGTTTTCAGCATTTAACCGAGTAAAGAATTTAGAAAAAGAATTTAAATTGTTAACTTCATCGAATTACATGAACTTTTTCACCATCGATCATTATCCTATCTCTGTTTTTTATCTTCGAAATATTCACTCTATCAACACAAGGAATGTTTGAGATTATGGAACCTACAGCAACTATAGTTTCACATTCTTGATTTATCATACCAGCAGGTGCAACTCCATTCTTCTTTAACCTGTAAATGATATAAGAACCTACAGTCGATCCTTTTCCTGTTGGAAACACTAATATTTTATCCTTTATACATTCGCCCTCTAGCTCATGATTCTTCTCGATTACCACACCAGTATTCGGGTCCACACCACCGAAAAAAGAAATGGGTTGAGAAGTAACTAGAGCTTCTCCTTCAGCCTTCCCTCTATAGATTACTCTTCCTTTAAGGATCATTCTTTCACCGCAAACTTAATACATTCTTCCAAAGAAGCGAGTTTTGTCTTCATCTGATTTTTTGAGTAGTAGCATGCTTTAGCCGAGTTGGTAAGTAAACCTTTAAACCTTCCTTTCAAGGGAGCAACAACCATACAAGTGTCACAGATAACCTTGCCTCCAGCTTCTTCAATGATTCTCGTGTACCCTAAATCATCCGAAATTCTTTTAACGAATCTTGAAGTAGCAATCCATAGTTCAACATTTTTTATTTTTTTACCTTTCAGCAGGGTTGCAATTTGTTTGATTTCTTCTATCGATGCATGGGGGCAACCGATACAAATGAAGTCAAAGTCTTTGAAGGAATCACTGATTTCAACCTTAGCTTTTTCGACATCCTCTCTATCTATTTCAATTTTTTCCTTCGGAATTTCGAGTTTTCTCCACCCTGGTGTTATGTTTTCAATGTAAAAGAGTGGTTTAGAACCATATGTGACTATAGAAGCAGATAAAGATTTCAACTCTTCTAGGTTTGCAGTTTTAATTCCTTTTATGAAAACTACTTCGTTCTTAAAGTTTTTTCCTATGATATAACCCAGAATTCCAAAATCTGATGCATTTTTTAACGAAACATTAACTTTAACAGAAATGGTTGGAATTCTTTCTTCGTCAAGATGTAAACCATAGAAGGGAGTTCTTCCAGTTAAAGCTGCAGCTAAAGCTGAGGGACCTCCTTCCCGGTTCGTTCTTGCTCCAAGAACAGAGTTAGCATAAGTTACAGCCGATGATTCTGACCAGGCAATGTGTTCTCCTTCTCTCGGCAGATTACCAACCAGATAAGGAGTACAAGTGCATGTGATTTCTATTCCCATTTTTTTGTAAGCTTCTATTATTCTCATTTGCTTCTCTACAAAATCTTCTGGGAACTTAAATTTTTTCCAATCCTGAAGATCTATTCCTGCTGGGTTTAATGTTGATCTTACTCTCACTTTCCCGTCTTTTGCCATTTCTTCAAGAAATTCCAGACCAGCATCCCCTATAGTTTGATAAGAAACACCAGCAACTTGAACTGAACTTACTTCTATCAGTTTCTCCGCATTGTAAATTTTTGCTAAAGTCACTAAGATTTCCATAGATTTTTGCGTAGCAAAACCATATTCACCTTCTAGCATCTTTTCTTCTTCTTTTGAGAGATACATTCTACCACTGAAGAATTAACTAAAGTAATCTTCTTTTCTTATTCTTTCATATTTCTCTTTTTTGAAACTCTTTTCTTTCTTTTTCCATGGGATAGTAGCATCTAAACCCATCTTGCAGGTTCTTGCCTTCTTACCTTCTGTAAGATCTGCTGATGGATCCAAAGAAGATCCTTTTTGATTTAGCATGATGATTAAGTCTTTATCGGCTTGAAACCTTGTAGCCAAAGCCCACTCAACCTCTAAAGGATCATAAATATCAACATCTTCATCAACCACCACACAATGTTTAAGTGAAGAATGGCCCTTGAACGCAGCTTTTATCGCTTTTTTTCCATCATCAGGATTCTTCTTTTTTATCTGGATTACAGCATGCAACCAACTACAACCACCTAGAGTTAGATGAACATCTTTACATTCACAGACTTTGTTCACCTCATTAAATATAGTCGGTTCCCTGGGCATTCCCATGAGAAGTTTATGTTCCTTTCCTCCTGCCAGTAAAGTTTGAAATATTGGATTCTTTCTGTGTGTTATACATTTTATTTCTATGACTGGTTGTTCTCTGATTTTGTCGTAAGTTCCTGTTAAATCTAGGAATGGACCTTCTGGAGCTTTTTCTTTTGTTATCCTTCCTTCGAGAACAAATTCACAATCTTTTGGAACTTCTACGTCTATTGTTTTACATTTTACTAGTTCGGTCTTATCCAATGCGTTAGCCAAGCTGAACTCATCCACTCCTTTCGGTAAAGAAGTCGCGGCAGCTAAGAGGACAGCAGTTGAATTTCCTATACATATCGCAATATCGATTTCTCCTCCAGCTTTCTTCAAAGCAGTATCTGTTCCTCTCTCTTCTACTATCCTTGCAACAAACTTTTTCTTATCAAGAAGCATCAACCTATGAAAAGAGGCGTTCCTCCCTAGTTCAGGATCTTTCACTACACAGACGGCAGATGTTATGTATCTTCCTCCATCTTTCTTTAAGAATTTCATGATAGGTAATTTAGTCAAATCAACATTCTTCTCGATAATTTCCTGGCATTCGCCCTTTTCGACGACTTCAGGAGGATTGAGATTATTTATTGCATGAACCAATCTTTTCAATAGTTCTCCTTTTTTTATGTTTAATGCTTTTCCTACCAATTCCTTTGTTGAAACTAAACCTCCAATGACCTGAAATTCATAACCTTTAACCTTCTCAAATAGTGTTGGTTTTTCATCGAGAGAATTTAAAACATTGGCCATTTCATAGATAGGGGAAACTTCTCTCCTTACTTTGATCAGTTCGCCTTCTTCATCCAATCTTTTAATAAACTCTCTAAAATTCACCTTCCCATCTCCTGTATAAACTATGCTTCAAGTCAAGGATATCAAGAATTTTTCCAACGAAAAAGTTTATGAGGTCATTGATTTTTTTCGGTTTAAAATAGAATGCAATGTTCAATGGCATAACTATTCCCCCAGCAAGAATGATTTTTTCCATATTTTTAACATGTATCAAATCTAAAGGAGTTTCTCTTACACAGAGAATTAATTTTTTCTTCATTCGTAAGCAGTTGTCAGCAACTCTAACTATGAGGTTATTGAGATATCCATTTGCTATGGCAGATAAAGTCTTCATGGAACAAGGGCATACTATACATGCATCTATGTTTTGAGAACTACTTGCTAATGGAGATGAAAAATCATTTTCTTCATAATCCGGTTTTATATCAACCCCTTCTTCTCCTTTCACTATTTTCACAGCGTTACTTGTAGCTAATGTAAAAACTTCAACCTTCATCTTCTTTAACTCTTCGATTAACCTCAACCCAACTGAAGAACCCGAAGCTCCTGTTAAAGCAACCACTACTTTCATCTTATCCCCTTTTTATTTTTCCGTGTGTCAAAGCCAATTCTTTAGCTGCTTCAACAGCTAGAAGGTTAACATCAGCGACTAAGCATGCTGCTCCGACCACTTCAGCAAAAGCAAGTCTTGTTTTCCCTTCATCATCTCCTTCACCGTACAAGCCTAATAACTTCAAAGCTTCTTTTTGAGTTTCTCTTTTCGTTCCTCCTCCATAAGTCCCAACCTCAAGAGAAGGAAGAAAACAAGAAACGTACAATCCTTCATCTACAACAGCTACATCAGTAAAAGCTTGAGAACCTTCTACTATCTGAGCGGCATCCTGCCCGTAAGCTATGTACATGGCTGCTAGAACGTTAGCAATATGAGCATTGAATCCATGAGACCCCGCAAGAGCCGAACCCTGATAGCATTTCACCCTGTTCAACTCAGCTATAAGTTCTGGGTTAACCCTAAAATGCTTGATTACTGTTTCTTTAGGAAGAAATCCTTCTGCTAGTACAGAAACTCCTCTTCCTTCTAATACATTGATGAAAGCAGGTTTCTTGTCTGTACAAAGATTTCCTGTCTCACTGATGAAAACTATATCCAAGCCTAATTCCTTCTTAAGTTTTAGAATCATTTCATCAACAGCATGTCTTGCAGCTATCGTAACCATGTTCATCCCCATAGCAGCTCCTGTCTTAGCTTTAAACCTTAGGTGAACATCTCTTCCTATTGTGTAGGCTTTAACTTCAACTAGTTTTCCATGCTTTGTTTTTTTCGAGAAGGCCTTCGATAAAAATTCTAATGCTTCTTCGGTTTTGACCCATTCGATGAGTTTTTTCGTATCCTTTATAGAACGAGTCCTTACCAGCATATCTCTTGTCATTCCATCCTTTAAGATTCTTGTAATAACACCTCCAGCTTCATTGAAGACTTTTATTCCTCTTGCCATTCCAGCAACCATTCTTCCTTCAGTAGTAGCTAAAAGAATCGGATAACTACCTTTGGCAAATTCTCCATTTATCTTCAATTCTCCGGCAAACCCTAAAGGAACTTGAGTTGCTCCTACTGGATTTTCTATATTTCTGTTCAGGGCATCATTGAAATCTATACTTGTTTTTCCTGTGTTATCTAGTTTGACTCCATATTTCTTCTCAAGAAAAACCCTTCTTATTCTCGTCGCTTCATTACTGTCTTTAACATATTTCTCTACTTCACGAATCTTTATCTCTCCCTCCATCAATTTCTCAATAATTTCTTCTTCTTTCATCGAATTCACTGTTTATAAAACAATTATTTAAAAATACATCTGTTGAAACATAATAAAGTTTTTAAACCCAAATTTATCAAGGAAGGAAATGATCGCCTCAGCACCTGGAAAAGTTATTCTCTTCGGAGAACATGCGGTAGTCTATGACAAGCTAGGAATAGCTGGAAGTATTGGTTTACGCTCTTTTGCTAAAGTTTCAGAAGGGAAAGGGATAAGCTTAAGGTTAAAAAATTTGAACATAAAGAAAACAATCTCGGAAGAAGAGCTCTTGAGATTAGTCGAGAAGATTGAAAAATTGAAAAGAGATAAAGATTTTGATGGGATAAAAGAGATAGCAAAGGATAAAACAACTGCTGGATTCTTCGTGATAGGAAAAGTGATGGAAGTATGTGGGTTCGAAGAACTTAATGTTGAAATTGAATGGAAGGTTCCTAAGGGATTGGGTTCTAGTTCTTCAACTTGCTCAGCATTAGTATTTGCAGTCTCGAACTTCTTAGGAAAAAAATTGAGAAAAGAAAGAATAGCTGAAATAGCTAATGAAGGAGATGTAATTCTCCATGGAGGTACTCCTTCTGGTATAGATGCTAACGCATCAACCTTCGGAGGTTACATTCTTTATAAAAAATCATCAGGAGTTAAGCCACTCAACATCGATTTTGAGTTTCCTTTGATAATAGTTGATAGTGGAAAACCTGCGAACACGGCAGAAACTGTCTCAGCTGTAAGAGAGTTGATGAAAAGAAAGAAAAAATTTGTGGAGAGATTGCTCGATAGGATCGAAGATATCTCAAAAGATGCGATTGATTCTCTGAAAGAAAAAAATCTAGAAAAAATCGGAGAATTGATGAACAAGAATCATAGCCTCTTGAGAAAACTGGGAGTTTCAACAAAAGAATTAGATAATTTAACTGAAGTCTCTTTAAAGAATGGAGTGCTAGGAGCAAAATTAACTGGTGGGGGTGGAGGAGGTTGTGTGATCGTTTTAGCAGAAGAAGAAAAAATAGAGCGCATCCTGAAAGTGTACAATGACCTAGGATACAAAACATTCAGAGCAAACCTAGGAGTCGAAGGAGTTAGATTAGAAATTTAAGAATCGAAGAGAAAGGTTATAGTATGCCAGAATACATACTCATCGTCGATGAAAACGATAATGTCATAGGAAAGGAAGAAAAATGGAAATGCCATGAAGGAAACGGAATACTACACAGAGCATTCACTGTGATGGTTGTCAACCAAAAGAATGAATTTCTCATAACAAAAAGGAGTGAGAAGAAAAGATTGTGGCCTGGTTTTTGGGATGGTTCCATAAGCAGTCATGTACATGAAGGAGAAACTTATGAAGATGCTATAAGAAGAAGATTTCCGGAAGAGTTAGGGGTTGCATGCAAAGATTTAGAATACTTGTTCAAGATAAGGTATCAGACTCCTTATAAAAATGTAGGATCTGAGAATGAAATCGATGCTTTCTTCTTAGCAAGAGGAATAGATGAAATACATCCTAATAAAGAAGAAATATCAGATTGGAAATTCCTGAGTCTAGAAAAACTCGAAGAAGATATGAAGAAAAATCCTGAGAAATACGCCCCTTGGTTTAGGATAATCTTCAAGAAGTTTCTTGATTTACAAAAGTCTGAACGATAACCTCCCAAGGATTAGGAAAAGAAGGAAGAATATCAACGATATGATTATTATCAACTTAAGTATGTCTTCTCGACTCGCAACTCCAAACGGGATAGGACCGATAAAACCACCGAATCCCCATTCTACCTTTGTCTCCTTTGATTTGAAAGCTGAGAGTAAAGATCCAAAGAAGAGTATTATAATTCCCACGAATATCAAAAGAAAACCTATGAGTATGAGTCTTTCTTCCATGATTTTCATACTTCTTTTTTTCAATAAAAAATTTAGCTTGCAAGCTTCCAAACTCTCTCGAATTGCCCCAAGTATTGTTTGGCCACGGCTTCATCATGGATTATCAATAAGTTCTCATCGTTTCTCAAATCAGCTGAGCGAGTAGGGTTGAATGAGCCTGTTATGACCGTCTTATTATCTACGATAAAAACTTTTTCATGCATGAAATGTTTACTTCCATCGAGCTTGATGTTTATTCCACTCTTTTTGAGTCTCTCGTACTGTGACCATTTGTTCTTCATCGATCTTTCAAGAACACCTTTAATATCGATTCCTTTCTTTTTAATTAAAGTATCTGCTATTCCTGGATGAGTAAAAACGAAGGTCATGAAGTAGATACCCCTATCTGCTGAGTTTAGTACATCCATAACATGCTCACTGCAAGAATCTTCTGGACAAAAATAGTTTTCTAGTTTTTTTCCGTTCAAATAAATGAGAGGATATTTAACTTTACTACCTGAGCCGAATTGTCCATCGAAAAGTTCGTTGAATTCATCTTCATAATTCTCGGCCAAATAGTTTGAGTGAATTATCATCACATCGTTGTAGTCTTTCTTTGATCTTTCAGTAGGGTTGAAGGAACCTGTTATAACGATTTTATTGTCGATGACACAGAACTTATCGTGCATTAATTGCCTAGTGCCGTAGTTCTTTATCGCATCAAAATCTTTCAGCTCTTCTGAATGTTTATCTAGGATTAATCTCAACTTAGATTTTTGATTCTTGAGAGCATCGATTATTTCCTTAGAATCAAGAGTATAGAACGCGCAGTCTATCGAATCGTTAGCAGAGTTTATTAGCCTCACGAGAGGGGCTGAACAATTGTTAGGGCAAAAGTAAACCTCTGGTGGGAGTGATTTTTCTTTAACAATTCTTGAAGAAAAAAACCCAGTAAATTCAGCAAGGAATAAAGTGAATAGAGTAAAAGAAAGAATCAAGAGAAGTTTAGTTTTTTTCATGAATTTTTTTCTTTTTTGTAAATATTTCTTTCTAACTTTAAGCCTCGGGAGGGATTTGAACCCCCGACCCGCTGGTCTCTTTCTCTCATCTTTAATCGAAAGACCAGATACAAGCCAGCTGCTCTACCGGGCTGAGCCACCGAGGCATTTTTCTATTCTAGTACCGTTAACAATATAAATGTTTCACAAAAATGGATAAATCTTTTTTCGTTTAATGATATATTTGATGGATATGAAAGTTAAATTAGCTCTCTTTATGTTTTTGGGGTTTGTTCTTCTTTTTACTCCAGCCTTCGCTCAAGAATATGGAGTATCTGTAAGTGTTTCACCTAAAAAGATAACTATAACTCCATGCGATATAGCTACATTCGATATAGATGTTAAGAATACAGGGGAAATAGAGGATACTTTCTCTGTTTTGATAGATGGAATACCTGAGGATTGGTATTCTTTGAGTGAAGAATCTTTTACCCTGGACGCTGGAGAGGAGAAAAAAGTCTACCTCTTCATAACTCCTTATTGTTATGGAAAGTTTGGGACTTATAGTGCCTCAGTTACCATTTCTGATGAAGCAAGCGCTACTGATAACTTCACTCTTGTTGTGATCCCAGATCATGAAATATCTATAACCATGCCTGAGGAAATGACCCTTTGTTTGAAGGAGAAAACTGAATTTTCTGCTTTAGTCAGAAACACAGGAAACTATACGGAAGAGATAACGCTTTCTGTTTCAGGAAATGCGTCGGATTTCATTACCTTAACTGAGGAAAACTTTACTTTAGATGCCGGAGAAGAGAAAAACATCACGATTATTGCAGAGCCAGTCGATGTTGAAACAGGAATCTATGATTTGAAGATAAAGGGTAAGTCAACAACTAGTTATGCAACTTCCGAAGTTTCCAGTTCACTGAGAGTTATAGAGTGTTACAAAGTTGAAGTTGAATATCCCGAAAAAGTGGAAGCATGTGTAAATACCTCAACTCCTTTCACTTTTAGTGTTGAAAATACTGGCCTGAAGGAGGATACTTACAATGTAAGTATAGAGGAATTGAACTTCAGTAAAACAGTTAAACTCGAACCAAAGGAAAAGAGGGATTTTGAAGCCTCATTCTTCAGTGATGAGATAGGAAGTTATGAAGTTAGCTTCATAGTTAAATCGAACTTTGTTGAGAAGAGTGTAAAGATTGAATTCGATGTTGTAAGATGTTATGGTGTTGATGTCAGTCTCGAGGAAAAAGAGATTGAAATAGAAGAGGGGAGAGGGAAATTAGTAAAAATAAAGCTAACAAATATAGGAACCAAGAACGATACATTCACTGTCTCCTCAGACGTAGATTGGGTTTCGATCAAACCATCTGTAGTTTCTTTAGCTTCGAATGAGTCAACGTATGTATACGCATACTATAGTCCGGCATATGGGATGTTGGGAACGTTTAATGTAAGTGTGACAGCAAGTTCTGAAAAGAGTAAAGATACTGAAATGCTCATAATAGAAGTAATGAAAAAAGTGAAACCACTTCCAACAGAAAACATAACGACCATAATAACTACAGAAAATATTACAACTGCACCAGTTTTACCAACAACAGAAATCCCTACTGGAAAAGTTGTGGGAACCCTAGAGGAATTATGGGAGAACAAAACCATTAGGTCAATCTTATTAGCAATAGTAATAGTTATAATCATCCTAGTGATCTTATACTTTGTGGTTATGAGGTGAAACTTTGATAGCAAACATTCTTCTCATAGCGAGTTTTCTTGTTTTTTTAGCTGTCGCCATAGAAGCAAAGATAAAATCTAAGCTTGGTCTATTCATAGTCATAACAGGACTTATAATAGGGATACTCGACCTAATCTTCGTGTTGATACAGACAATCTTGTGAGTTCGATGAGATTTAAGAGTTTTTTGGCATTCTTTCTTACACTCATAGCGATAATAGTTGTTATAGCTGGGTTTTCTATTAAACTTCCAAGAGTTACTCTAAAAGAAGAGAAATGTGAGGGATATTCACTCTTCCTGTTCGCGGATGAGAATAGAGTAAGCACCGAAGTTGGAAAAGGAAAATTAATAAAATTGAGAGCAATAAACGCTGGAGAATTTGGAGATAAGTATGAAGTTTCGTTGAATGGCCCTGATTGGGTGGTGATAAAACCTGCCTCATTCAGATTAAAACCTGATGATTCAAAGAGGTTGTTCTTATACATCAGCCCCCCAATTGGAACAGAAGGAAAATACGAGATCAAAGTAACCGTTAGTTCTAGATGCGTTTCTGAAAGTCAGGTCATAGAAGTTGGAGTTCTTCCTGAATAGAAATTTAAATACTCTTACTCCAACTTTTGAATGATTCATAGGTGGTATTTTGAACAGAATTCCAGTAAAGTTTTTGAAGAGTTATTATAAGCAAGGATATAGGATAGTTGGAAAGAATCAACATTCAGCAGTTAAAATATGCAGATGGACAAAAGAAAGTTTAAGACATGATAGGTTTTGTTATAAGCAAAAATGGTATGGAATAGAGAGTCATCGTTGCTTACAATGCACACCCAGTCTTTTCTGGTGTACTCATAGATGTCAATTCTGTTGGCGTAGTATATCTGCCACTCTCGGAAGTAATATGGATGATTTTCCTATAGATGAACCAAAGGAAATAATAGAGGGGATGATAAGAGCACAGAGATTATTGCTGACTGGTTTCAAAGGAAACCCAAAAGTGAAGAAAGAAAAATGGAAAGATGCACAAAACCCGAATAATGCTGCTATAAGTCTAGCTGGAGAGCCAACACTCTACCCAAAGATAGGAGAATTGATAGAAGAATTCCACAAGAAAGATTTCAGCACTTTCTTGGTAACGAATGGAACGAGACCTGACAGGTTGAAAAATTTATCTGAAGAACCAACTCAACTATACATAAGCCTTTGTGCTCCTGACGAAGAAACTTATCTGAAAGTACATAGACCGCTAGTAAAAGATGGGTGGAAGAAGCTTAACGAGAGTTTAGAATTGATGAACAGTTTAAAGTGTAGGACCGTAATAAGGCTAACTTTAGTTAAGGAATTGAACATGAAGAATCCAAAAAAATATGCCAAATTAATAGAAAAGGCGAATCCGATGTTTATAGAAGTTAAAGGGTATATGTGGGTTGGAGAAAGTCAAAAAAGGCTTCCGAAGAATGCTATGCCGTTTCATGAGGATGTTTTCGAGTTTGCGAATAAAATATCTGAATTCTCGAGTTATGAAATCAAGGATGATTTTAAACCGAGTAGAGTCATCCTACTCACAAGGAAATAATCACCTTTCCCTTCTCTTGAGGCACTATCCTTATCTTTGCATTCTTAAACTTTTTCTCTAGTTCCTTTCCTTCAAATAGCCTATCTAGGAATATAGCTAATGCTGCGACTTCTGAATGGGGTTGATTGGTGATGGAAATGTTCCAATCTGCTACTCCATAAACTTCAGCAGGAACTTTTCCTGACCCTACAACTATCATCAATTTTTTCCTACAATTCCTTATCTCGTTTATTTTCTCTTCTACTGGTAATCCATACATCGTTAAATGAACGATCTTCCCTTTCCATTCTTTGATAATTTTTTTCCAATTTTTTTCGTACTTAACTTCAAAACCTCCTCCCCATCTTTTTACCACTCTTTTGATCCCTTCTATTATTTTTTCATCTTTTTCTCCACTCAAAATCATCCCGTCGCATCCTAAAGCCCTAGCTGTCAATGCAACGTGTGTAGTTAATCTAGGGTCTCTTCTTCTTCTATGTCCTAATCTCAGAACCCAGACTTCCATGAATAAGAGTTAAAAAGCCTAAGTTTTAAATCTTCATCCCGAGAGTATTAAATAAGGTGATAACCTGGCAAAAAAACAAAGAATGACAGAGGAAGAAGAGCTAGCACGGACTAGGATTCCAAAGGAAGGAGAAGTCCTTGGAGTAGTGGAACTTATGCTCGGTTCTGATAAGCTTAGAGTTAGGTGTGATGATGGAAAGGAAGTTTT